>JAYUVA010000597.1:0-3605 GCA_043754375.1 Candidatus Kuenenia sp.
GCGGCTTCATTCGAGTACACGAAGAGCGGTGCGACGGGCGTGTTGCAGGAGTTTACATGGCAATTGGCGCTCTGGCAAGGGATTGCTCGGCATTCCGGCTGTCGAGCAGATCGTCGGACACGGCCTGACAGATCACGAGCGACTGATTATTCATGTGGTCGGACTGGAAATAGCGACCGAGCCGATTCCGGTCGGCACAGGCGAACTGCCAGCTTGGTGCAATGTATATGATGGAGCGTCTGCCGAAGAGATTGCTGCAGTCGAAAAGTCGATCGTGCGTTGCGACGTAAGCCGATCGTTCGAGTAATCTTATGGAGCCTGCACTACTCGACACTGATATTCTGTCGGAACTGCTCAAACAGCAAAATCCGTCTGTCCGCACGAAGGCTGCTACTTATCTGAAGACTCATGGCCAGTTCGCGTTTTCAGCATTCACGCGGTTTGAAGTGAGTCGCGGATACAAAGAAAAACAAGCGACCACGATTCTCACCCGCTTCGACACGTTCTGTAGCCATTCGCTGATTCTTCCTGTGACTGAATCTGTTTTCGTCATTGGAAAATACGAACACTTTTCGGAGCCCCAAAAACGAATGTACTTTGTGTTCGATACGAGAGCCGGATCGGTGCGTGAGTTTGGCGAGTTTTCAGATTTTAATGATTATTGCGTTAGCCTTGAAATCCAGCGAATTGGCGGACGACACACGGAGAGTGCCTGCAACTTTTGAGATACACCAAGTGCCATTCGGCTGACGATTCGTGAAACATCCGCAAGCGGGACGGTCGTTTCGCGAACTTTGCTTGCTGGAGTGATTCGCGATTTGTGGACGAGCGACAGTCGCAGTTCAGTACGGGTGGCATGTTTCCTGCGGGATGGCTATCATGAGGAATTGGTCGTTAAATTTTGGGGGCAATACCGGAATACGGTCTGCCTTCCTCTGTATCCGCTCACAAAATCTCAAGTGAAATGGCATCTGTCCCAACTCGTATTGAAGGTCCTGTGGCCGTAATCGGCGACGTACATGGTCAGACGTCGCAACTTCGTGAAATCATTGCACAGTTGGCAAAACTTCCGGATATTCACAAACGGTGGATCGTGTTTATCGGCGACCTTGTGGATCGCGGGCCCGATCCTTCCGGGGCCGTGCAGCTTTTCTGTGATCTGGTGACGCAACACGAAAAGGTCACATGGCTGTGCGGAAATCATGAACTGGCGATGGCAGGGACGCTTGGTCTGATTGACGCGCCGGACTACATCGATTTCCGAGGCCGCTGGACCAACCATTACAATTCGCACACGACGTTTGAATCGTATGGTGTCGACCACAAGGATGTGAAGGGACTCAAGGCGGCATTGCCGGAAGAGCACATTCGTCTGCTGTCCGATCTCCCGTGGAGCATCGAACATCGGGATTATCTGTTTGTGCATGCGGGCCTGGATCGGAACATCCCGTTCGAGACTCAGATTCGCATTCTTCGCGAACGTGATTATTCGCTCAGTCATCCACCATGGCTGTATTCAAAGGATTTCATTCTGATGGGGCCACCGGCTGATTGCCCGGTCCCGGTCGTGATCGGCCATGTGCCCGTGCCAAAGGTTCAGTTCGGTAATGGCATGATCGCAATCGATACCACCGGCGGCGTCGGCGGAGCACTCAGTTGTGTGCTGCTGCCGGAAAACATTGTCCTGCAATCTGGTTCCAGCGGACCAGCCCCCGTGGAAGCGCCGGTCAGGAAACGATCATGGTGGTAACCGGGTGCGGCACTTCAATTGCCACGGCTCCCGCTTTCACACCGAGCAGTATTCCGAATTTGCAGCGACGATCGCGGCACCGGGAGCCGGTCGGATTCCCTGTCGATTCAGGCATTGTTCCAGCGCTGCGAGAAACAGCAGGACGTTTGCCTTGTTTGCGGTTTCACCCATAAGGCCGATGCGCCAGGTCTTGCCTTTCATCGGTCCCAGCCCGCCGCCGATTTCGATTCCGAATTCGTTAAGCAACTGACTACGGACGGTGGCATCGTCCACGCCCTCAGGGATCAGGACAGAATTCAGCATCGGCAGTGAAGTTGCCGCGGCGACCGAATACCGAATTCCCATCGCTTCCAGTCCTGTCTTCAGAGCTGTGTGGTGCAACTGATGGCGGGCAAACCGAGCTTCCAGCCCTTCCTGCAGCACAAGCCGCAGCGCCTGATGCAAGGCGTAATTCATATTGATCGGTGCCGTGTGGTGATACGCTCGATTGTTGCCCCAGTAATTCCGCAGCAACCCGATATCCAGATACCAACTGGAAACCTTCTTCTTCCGTTGGTCCATGACTTCGAGAGCCCTTGGACCAAACGTCACGGGTGCAAGTCCAGGAGGACACCCCAGGCATTTCTGAGAGCCGCTGTAGGCCGCGTCGATTGCCAGTTTGTCGATTTCTACCGGAATGCCAGCCAGCGAAGTCACGCAATCGACCACGAACAGGGCTCCGGCGTCGTGAACAATCTTTGCAATCTCATCGAGCGGTTGCCTGGCCCCGGTTGAGGTCTCGGCATGGACGATACCAACGACTTTGGGTCGGACGCGTGCGACCGCTGTCGCGACTTCTTCAGGAGTGAAGACTTCACCGAACGGACGTTCGATCTTCGTTACGTCCGCGCCGACACGTTCGGCAACGTCGGCCATACGGCCTCCGAATACACCGTTGACGCCCACGATCATCCGATCGCGAGGTTCGATCAGATTCACAACGCACGCTTCCATTCCAGCGCTGCCGGTGCCACTGATGGCCATCGTCATTTGATTTGTCGTCTGAAACACTTCTCGCAGCATCGACTGCACCTCGTCCATCACCTTCAGAAAGTACGGATCCAGATGGCCGACGGTCGGTGCCGCCAGCGCTGCCAGCACGCTGGGATGAATATCACTGGGACCAGGCCCCATCAGGATGCGTTGTGGCGGTGAAATCTGAGGGACCGTCATGGGAAAACTACCTTGGTACAATTCTTAAAATACGGATCGAGCCGTCAGCGGGCGTTGTGAAGCGGTAAAATATGACTGCACAGATCAAATGTCACGGCTGTGAGTTCTCAATTCATGTGAAACTCGGTTTCGGAGCGAAGTGGGCAATTACCCTCCGTCGCGTGGTTGAAAAACTCCATGATTTTCGTTCGGTACAGAAAAGTCCGCAGGAACGGAACAGAATCGCTCTGAACATTGATGCAACATCCAGTCAGCCAGCAAGTCAACGGAATATTCCTCGATGCAGACCCAACTGATTCTGTGGCTCGACTGCTCTGGACGAGCGGAACACCTCCTGTGGAGGGAATACGAAGCACCGATCAATGACACCGGCTGGCCACCCCACGTGTTGCATCGCCATTTAATGAAATGCATGCCTGCAATGAATGATATTGATTTTTCAAAATACTCCCGCTTGCCTTCTCTGCCGACGGTTGCGATTGAAGCGGTGAAGTTATTTCACGACCCGAGCAGTTCCAATGCAGCGTTGATCTCGATTGTCCGCAAGGATCCGGCGATCGTCGTGCGGTTGCTCAAGGCTGCAAATTCATCGCGTTACGGCAGTCGAAGTGAAGTGACGGACCTGATGCGTGCCGTCAACATG
>JAYUVA010000598.1:0-2938 GCA_043754375.1 Candidatus Kuenenia sp.
GAAGCCGAGCCGTTGCTGCTTTCCGGCTACGAAGGCATGAAACAGCGCGAGGCTAAGATTCCTGCGGTGGGTAAGGCCCGCCTGACCGAAGCTCTGGAACGACTGGTGCAGCTCTACGACGCTTTGGGCAAGAATGACGAGGCCGCCAAATGGCGACAGGAATGGGAAGCACGCATTCAGACTGAGAAGGAATACGAACAGCCGAAAGAGCAACCGTAGCCAGCCCGCCCAACAGGCCGGAACATCCTCCGCCCTTCGTTCGCAGCACCGCGCAGGCGTTCTCGTCATTTCATGCCAGGCCTTCGATCCGGCCCTTCTCCCCTTCCCAGGGGGAGAAGGTGGCCGAAGGCCGGATGAGGGGGTTCGCCACACCTGACGCATCAGATTCCTTCACTGCGTTCTCCGGCGGAGAGTTTCATTCCCGCTGGCAATGTCCGATGCGTGAATTTCGCGAGACTCGCAGAAATTCTTGAAATTGTCTGATGTGATTTGCCGCCGGATGGCGCACTGGAGCCAGAACTGCTCGCAGTCGACTTGTTGGTCGATCCGGCCGAGCAGGGCAAGTCACACTTGAAAAGGTACTTCCCATGAAACGCAACAACTCAACAGCAACGACGAAACGCAGACGCAACAGCCGCAGGCGGCAACTCCAATCGGAGCAACTTGAAACTCGAGCCTTGCTGTCAGGATGGACGATTGCAGTCACAGGCGATACGGGGGGTATTATCCAGCCCAGGGATCGGCAAGCAGTTGATGGCTATGGGAATACCTATGTTGCCGGTGATTTAACCGGGTCGTATGATTTTGATCCGACGACAAACCAGCAGTTTCTGACGGGGAACAGCGAAACCGCAGGCGGAGCCGACTCATTCGCGGCTCGATACAATTCCGACGGCTCATTGCACTGGGCAAGAAAAATTGACGGCGTCGCCACGGTCAGCGCGCGGGCGGTGGTGTTCGATGGATCCGGGGCCACAGGGGCTGTCGTCGTGGCCGGGGTATTTACGGGTGCCGCTGATTTTACCGGTGACGGAATCAGCGATGCCAGCAGTGTCGGCGGCACGGACGGTTTTGTCGTCAAGCTCGACGCACAAACCGGAGCGACGATCTGGTATCGGACCATTGGCGGAACCCGAGCGGACCAGGTGAATGACGTCGCTGTTCGGAATGGCCAGGTCTATCTGGCCGGACAATTCAGCGACACGGTCGACTTCAACCCAGGGGCAGGGGTTTTCACACTGTCGACTGCTGGCAAGGGGAGGCAGCGGATGGCCGACGGTTTTGTCCAGACCCTGGATGCAAACGGAAACTTTGTGACAGCCTGGCAGATCGGCGGAAGCGGGATCGATTATGTAAATCACCTGCAGTTGGACGCAGGCGGGGATATCTTCGTTGTGGGACAATTCACCGACACGGCCGACTTTAAGCCGGGCAGCGGAACGCTCAATCGTACCAGCGCCGGACAATTCGATGCGTTTCTGGCCCGCTACACGCCTGCGGGCAATCCGCTCTGGGTCCAGACGATCGGTGGTGCCGACTCGGAAGGTGATGACTGGGCTCTGGCCGCAAGTGCCGACGGGCTTTACGTCACCGCGTCGTTCAGAGGGGCGCTCGATATTGATCCGGGTGCCGGAAGTTTTCTGGTCAACAGCGGTGATAATTTCACTGACGCATTCGTCGCAAAGTATACAACGACCAGCGGAGCCTTTTTGTGGGCTCGCTCCTTTGGTCTGTTGGGGACACACGAATCGGCGGGGCTACCTGCAGCGATTGACCCGCTCTCCGGGAACGTCTTCGTCGGGGCAGGCATCTACGGCACCATCGATCTCAATCCGACAGCTCCCGGCGGCGAGCTCACCAGTGCAGGTAGTCGCGATTCGGCACTGATCAAGCTTAATCCTCAGGGTGGCTTCCTCAATGCATGGCGATTTGGTGGTCCCGGATCGGACGGTGGAGCGAGGGTGGCTGGGGTCGTTGGGAATACGATCTACGTTGTGGGGTGGATTGGAACTGGCGCAGCCGATTTTCCGACGGGCGATACCGTGATCAATCCAGCGGATCAACAAGGTCTGTACGTGATGGCTCTGAATGACCCAGCCGCACCTCCCAGCCCTCTCCTGGCCGCAGCAGTTCCGGCGAAATCGGTTGACCAGTCATTGACTGCCTCCCAGTATGAACCGATCCTCGCCGAGGCGCAGCGTCGCTGGCAAGCCGCTGGCGTGAACACCGCCGCCCTGAGTGGCCTCAATGTGCAGGTCAGGAAGCTGGGCGGTACGACGCTCGGACTGGCCTCGGGCAACACGATCTGGCTCGACGACAACGCAGCCGGCTGGGGTTGGTTTGTGGATTCGACTCCCGGTAACAGCTCCGAGTTTCTGCAGTTCGGTAATCAGGGTGAGCAGCATCGTATGGATCTGCTCACTGTCGTGATGCACGAACTGGGACACATCCTGGGCCAGGACCACGACGTGGAAGGGGTGATGGCGGAAACTCTGGTTGCCGGCGTCCGTCGAACTGACACGGAGCACGACCACCTGGCGCTGGTGGATCAGGTCTTCGGCCAGACGGTTGACCATCACACGGAAGGCTTGTTGGGCACCTTGCTGGACGACCGACTGAATCCGCGTGGACTCTGGTTTAAGCGGCGCCGGTAACGGATTCGATGCTTTCCTCGCGCCCCTCGGGGCAAAGAACGGCTGGGTGGCACAGTCGATGCAGACCGAAACGGTGTGCCACTGGCTCTGCCAGTGCATTTGGGTGTGTGGATATTCGTCAATAAAAGATACTCACCGGAACACGATTCGGCGCATCGCGAATGCACGGCATCTTCACGAACTGACGTTTTGGTGTTGCACATAGACTCCGCGCGGTGGAAACTGATGCTTTCATAGTTTAACGGCGAGCCGTAGGCGTAGGCGGAAGCAGGATTCGCCTACGC
>JAYUVA010000599.1:0-7474 GCA_043754375.1 Candidatus Kuenenia sp.
ACGCAGCAACATGACGACCCTTGAAAGAGAACGGCGCTTCGCTTCTGTTCTCTTTCAAAGTGCGTCAAACGGGTATTTTTATTTCCGGGTCTTGCCTAATGTCTTGCCCTGTTTTCCATGCGGTTTTAACACGAAACCCCAGCGAATTCAGCATGTTTTTGGGATGAAAACTGCGTCATTCATTACTGAACATTGCTGCGAATACTGATGGCGGGGCAGACTTCAGAATCTCGATGATGTGCCCGCCCTTTTGAATCTCTGACTGGTAAACTGTTTCGAGTTTTCAATTCAACACTCAACAAGGGAGTAGCAGTATGGAAAGCGTGATCGGTTTGGTTTGGTTCCTGAGTCCGATTCTGGGGTACGTTATTGCGACGCAGAAACAGGAGGGATTCCGGGGAGCTCTGTTCGGTCTGATTCTCGGCCCGATTGGAGTGATAGCAGCGGGGTTCCTCGATTCCAGGCCGATGTGCCCGATGTGCCACACGCGACTGAATCAACGTCCACAGATCTGCCCGGCGTGCAAGACGATATTTAAATGGAAGGGAGGCGAGTGCACCTATTTTCAACCCAACGAACAGAAGTGAAGCCTTCCGCCCATTGCAGCACGGATTGTCTGGATTCGGTGCCGCAATGAGGTTCCGTCGATTCTTCATGATCATCAGTGCCTTTCAAAAAACGTCGGTCATGTCCGCCGCACAGTGCGAGCGGGGTTTTCTTCAAAACGGCGGTCTGCCATCGCTGGCGAAACTGAAGTCGTACTCATCATCATCCACGGGATTGGGTTCATCAGATTCCGGGACAGAAAGGGCAGTATTCGATTCTGACTCCGGCTCTGGATTCATTTCGTCCTTATTGTCCCGCGTTTCAGTGTCATCAGATTTCAAGTGCATGGCGGGATTGACCCGGTATCTTTCTGACGGACGACCCCGCTTCTTCTCGTCCTCAATCGGGATCAGATACCCATCACGCACCATGAGATTGATTGCAGGTTCTATGTCTTGAACTGAATCAACGGTCCTGTCTGCTCTCATGCAGTCCCTTTTTGTGATCTCCTGCAATTGTTCCTTTCGTACAGTTCTGATGATCTTGATGGCGATCTTACGGTTTTCGTCTGCGTTCATGGCTCCGAATACTCTCAAAGTGTGTGACTCAATAATCCGTGCAAACTGAATCGCCGTATTCATCGTGGCGGCAGGAATCTGGACTGCATCCGGCTCCTGTCCTGACTCAGCACAATTTGCAGCATGGAGATTGCCGGCAATGCGAGCGATGGCGGCAGGGAACTTGCCGGCCCAGTCTTTGAACGCAGACAGACGGCCACCGTCACGTTGATCAGACTCAATCCGTAATTGTTCACGCTTCCACAGTTGAAGGGCGGCAGGCGGCATCCTGATCAACTTGGCCTCTGGCCTGTCGTATTCGTCCTTTGCGATCTGGACAGACAACAGGTGTCTCATGCAGTTGTCATATTTTTGAGTGACACTTCGAGGGACTGCCCGTGCAATGCAGTCGCGGTATCCAACCGGCGATGGCGGCGCGACAAAAAGAATTCGCCCCCAAAGACCACGGCCTTTGAGAACTCTCTGTTGCCCTGCGTCTTCAATCGCTTCAGGCTGTGCCATCACGCAAAGTGTGAGCAATGGGGCAGACAGACTGATCGGAATGCCCGACTTGCGATTCTCTTTGTGTGGATCGCCGTCATGGCCCTTGAGATATATTCCGAGATTCGGTTTCGACGAATACCGTCCCATCATCATGTCGAATAGATCCGGCTCCGCAGAACTCAACGTCAATCTCTCATCATTCACGGATCGTAGGCTGCAGACAGATTCCGGCGTTGCGTCATCGCCTGTTAATTGCGGCAGACTCGGAACAACTGGCGTTTGAGATTCAAGATTCTCAATCTCCTGCTGCATCCGCGTAAACTCACTGTGGTCTTTCGACTTTGCGGCCTTGCCACGAAGTTCATCGACCCGCTTTTTCCATGTCTGATTCTGACTCTCCGCAAGTCGGATTTCCTCACGGACCGCCTGCTGTAGTTCGCGTTCATACTGATCAATCACGTTCATGATGGATTTATGAACGGCAGACTTTCGGTTCCCTGGCTCCATGATGGCAACGCAATACAAATTCAGGGATTGCCGGAATCCTGACTCAACTAGAATCTCATACTTCCGCAAGAGCGTCGTGGCGATTGCACCCAGTGCCACCAGTGCAGCCATTTCGATAGGCGTCTCTGTTGCGACTGCCACGGCCCGGATCATGTCGCCGTACCATCCCGGCAGGAGGTCTGGCGGCAGTTGATCAATCGGCGGTTCCTCTAGGTCGATCAGTGCCGGCCACTGGATCTCAGACTCTCCAGAATGCGGGACAGAAAGGACATTGTTCGATTCAGTCTCCTCTTCCTGCAATTGCGGGACAGAAAGGACAGAATTCGCCTGTTGACGATTTCAGGGGTAAAAGTCGTTGCAGCCGTCAATCGCTTTCTGAATCGTGGCGGAGCGATAATCCTCACGCTCTGTCCATTTGTCGCGAGTTAATCCGGACGCCCGGAAACATTCGTCAATCAATCTGTGATCAGGTCCGCACCAAAGCACCAACATGCTGTACAATGACAAGTCAGCGGAGCTTTGATCGTCGCCAAACTGGGAGCAATCTCCGACCCACAATTGGCGGAACTTGTCCCCGTTTTTCGCGGCAGATGCCTTATCCACGATCTCGGTCACTCCGGCGAAGATTGTGCCTGTCGGCTTATTGGCCTTTTTGTCCTCAGGTCCACGCTTAGAGAATACGGACGCAAACCACTCGTTGAGGTCGGCCTGTTTCTCACCGATCTCCGATGGACTGCCAGGCCATCGTCGCCCCGTGACCGTGAAGTATCTGCCGGACTGATACGCCTCAACATCCAGCTTTGGGTTTTTCTTGCCTGACTTGTCGCTAGGCAGTGCTGCATTGATCAGGAACTTTATCCCGGTTCCGGAGGGACTGACTTCGCAGTATGAATTCCCAAAGTGGCGCACAGCGTTTGTGCCCGTGTCGGTCAAAGTGCCATCCGCATTCAAACAGCCGTCAACGTCCACACCCATGATGTCATCGTCAGTAGAGAAGACGAAACCGATCCCGGCATACTCTTTGTTGAGGCGATACGCGGCCATCGCTTCCGAGTATGTCGTCCACGTCGATGGATCGTCTGGTTTGCGTATTTGCCTGACTTCGCATTGAATAGCGGCTTTGTCCACGTGTCTTCTCGCCACTCCCACTTCCAGCATACCCAGCGCCGCAGGTTCGCCAGTTGCTCCGGAATGTTCTTCGTCTCCACGTCGATCCGAGGCGGCTTTGCTTTCGCCTTTTTGTCGATCCGAGGATAACGATTGTCGCCAACGGTCGTGTAACTCATATGGTTAATCCCTCCACAGGCAGGAGGGCCATTGATGTTGGCTGAACTCCGCAACATCATGCAGTGTCAAATACGTGATCCCCTTATGAAAATTCATAGTGTATGCGGTTCGTGGCTGAGATTCACGACTTGGATCATCATTTGCCACCGCCTTCCAGACTCGCCAGCAACTCCGCCCGATTCCATCGCGGGGAACTTGCCCCAAGGTAAATCGGCTTGCAGAGTCGCCCACCGGAGGTCAACAGTTCAACCTGGCGCTGCGAGCATTGCAGATATTCAGCAACCTGTGTTTTCGTCATCCACTCCGGTGCTTCGTCCGGGTGCCGCCGGTCGTGCCGGTTCGGTTCTTACTGCGTAGCAGGTTTCATCGTCGCGTTTGTCATCAGGTTCAGCCTTTCGTAATTGGTTAAAACCATTCCCCGCAACTTCGCAGGGCTTCTATGAAAGGGTGGCGAGTCCGTTTCTCGCCCGAAAAGTCCGTTCTACAGGCACGAAAAAAGCCGCAGACGTTGAAATCTGCGGCAAAAAGAATTTTGAAAATTCGAAAGGACTGGACGGACTGGACGGACTGGACTGGACTGGACGGACTGGACTGGACTGGACTGGACTGGACTGGACTGGACTGGATTCCGTCAGATGTCACGCTTTCGAGTGCGTTTTTCGGGACTGTTTTTCCGTCGCCACGCCTTCTGTTTTTCGATTCTGTCGTTCACCCAAAATGTCGTCCGCATGACAGTTTTCCGATCGCACCCGATCCGCACCGCCAGTTCGTCGGCAGACGCAAACAGGGCTTCCTGTTCCGTCGCAGCGTCGCCGCTTGCCAGTTCGAGCCGAATGCGCTCATTCACTTCAGAGCCGGTCCATGTTTTTTGAGTCTTGACGGGCTTTGGGGCTTTTGACGCCCGTGATGGCGTGGCAACGGTTTCGAGCAACTCTGCCCCAATTGACGTGATTCGAATACTGGCAATCGGAACCACTTTCCCCGTTGCCGACGGTTTACAGTCGCATGGGTCGCCGTCCGGTCGAATCCATGCCATCCGCCCGTCGGGGAGATACTTCGCGGAGCATTGACAACCATCCGACGTTGCTCGTGGTTCGCCGGTTTCGTTTTGGCTGAACAAAACTTCCGTTCCGAGAATCAGGCGTTCCACGTCAAGCAACGTGCCGGCGTTCAATGAATCAAGCGGTTGCCATTCGTCGGGGCGATTCGCAAGCCCTTGGAGTATCGCCCCGCAACCATCGTTCGGTTTGGTGATTGCCAGGCAAGGCTTGTCAGCAAGTCCAGCCAGGCGTTCGACGTCTTGAATTGAGTACTTCATCGGTTCCGGGTTCCTGCTCCGGGATGTCCTGAAGAAAAAACGAATGCGGAAACGGTTCAGGAAAACCGCTTGTCGGTCAGGTAGCTACTCCCGAGCCTATCCGCGTTCGATGCTCACATTCATTGTGGCTGCAAACCACGCTGAATCTCTTTCAATAGTTCCGGGTGTCGCTGGCGTTGTCGTTCCCATTCCAGAAAGTTGTTAATCGCTTCCACCACTTCTGCATTCCAGCCCTCTTCGGGACGGAGAAGGTTGTTTTGAACAAGCCAATAGCTGACGGCACACCAGGCCCAAAGAGGAGCATGATCAGTCAGGTGACACTCAGGCGGTGGAAATCCGCCTGGACCACGTTTGCCAATCATGTATTGATGAACAAGCTGCCGGCTGCGATTGATCCGTCTCGCTATCTCAGAAGCCGTAACAAGATTACATTCATCGACGCGCAATACCTGAGCTCCAATGCCAGCGCTCACGACGGCGTTGATAGCGCTGATGATGGCTTCTTCGAGAGACTTCGCTGGCCGGCTGAACTCCAGGTAAAGCAACCCGTATTGCATGCTCAACGTCGCATCATCACACCCAGCTTCGAACATCGCGTCTTCCACTGATTGTGTCAGTGCCTTCACGCCATCCACGATCAGTGCAAATTCGTGTTCTGGTTCACATGGTTGATTCATTGTTTCGATCATGATTCTGACTCGCCTTCTGAATCTTCGCCGCAGTCCAGCCAATGCGGACACAAATCGACTTTTTTGCAAATTTGTCTGGCGTGATTGTCAGGACTCCTGGGAGTTGACCAGACGCTGATGATGCAGCCTTCCCGGGTGCTGAATGGGCAGTAAAGCCGCCCCCACGCATGTCCGTTTGAAATCTCTACGTTCCACCCCTGTTGTTCAGCGTACTGAACCGCTCGTTCAATCGCTGGTTTCGGGTGCCTTGGTCTGGACATCGTCAGATCCTACGTCTAACTGTTGACAAGTGTCAAGCAATTCCTGTTTTTGTCCTGAAATGCTGGATCTGATTCATGGTCTATGATGCTCCAATTCAGCAAACGCCTTATCGACGAATGCCAACGCACGTTCTGCAACCTTGGCCTCAGCTGGATCGTCCGACAGAGTTTCCATCCGGCGGATGGACTTCCACGCCCGCTGCAGATCGTCCAAGGTCTGTTGCCTCAGACTGGCCACCGAATCGGGATCGGCTTCAAATGCGTAGGTTTTTGCACGCATTGAATCAGACTCATCACCGAAACCGTTGTCATCAAACGAGTTCGGGAATACAGTTCGATTCCCTTCCACTTCCGTTTATTTATTCCTGCGACCCGCGCTTTGGCTTCGCCAGTCAATCATGAGCTGCACGCATTTCACTGGTCGGGTCAGCTCGGCGGGGTTCTATATTCACTGAAAGTCGAATGCAATGCCAATCAGGATTCAGTCGTTCCTTCTGACACTGGCCGTCGCGGTGACGTCGCAATCGGCCGGAGCCGACGTCACGATCACGCCGGATGTTGTCTATGGTCATAAGCTGGGCCTGGCGATGACCTGTGACGTATTCACTCCGACCGAAAATGCCAACGGAGCCGCTGTACTGTTCATGGTCAGCGGCGGTTGGTACTCGAACTGGACGCCGCCGGAGCAGTCGGAGTTTGGGTTCAAAGCACTCACCGACAAAGGATTCACGGTATTTGCAGTGCGGCATGGCAGCAGCCCGAAGTTCAGTATTGCCGAAGCCGTTTCCGACGTGCGACACGGTGTGCGTTTCATTCGCATGAACGCCGACAAATTCAGGATCGATCCGAGCCGAATCGGTGTCTATGGAATGAGCGCCGGAGGTCATTTGTCGCTGATGCTGGGCACTGCATCGGACGACGGTGATCCGAATGCCAAAGATCCGGTGGACAGAGTGAGCGATCGAGTGAACGCCGTGGTCGCGTATGTGGCTCCGACTGATTTGCGAATCATGGCGAAGGATGCTCCGGATCGATTGCCGGCCTACGCACGATTTCCTGCCTTGGACATCAATGCGAAGACAGCAGAACCTGATTCCCCGTTGCTTCACGTCACCTCCGACGACGCGCCAACCCTGCTTCTGGCGGGTGACAAGGACGACCTTGTGCCCGTCGAGCACAGCCGGAATATTCAGGCCGCGTTTGAAAAGGCAAAGGTCAAAAGCCAATTGATTGAATTCAAAGGTGCCGGACATGGATTCCAGGGCGAAGACGCAAAGAAATCGACCGAAGAAATGGTGGCATGGTTCGTGACCCACCTTGCTGCAGTTCCGGAAAAATGACGAAAACGGTAACCAAACGTTTCACTGGGATTTTGGGCGCGATGGCGTCACAATCGTATGTAGGATGGACATTCATGTCCGTGGCATGACCGTAAAACGTTTGCCAATCGAAAGTTAGTGCGCTATGACAGCGATTCGACATTTAGACGGGCCTGGCCAGTATCTCGGACATAAATGTCCAAGGTACAGGAATCGCGGCTTTGGACCTCGCTACAACATCTGGGCCCATCTCCATTTCCAGGCTCGCCGGATTTGGCCACAATGGATGCTGTTGCCGAATTCAATTGTCCAGACTCGGTGTTGCTGCGTCGGCAGGAGTTTCTGTCGGTGACTCGGCAGGGGTTTCCGGCACCAGTTCCAACAGCAGCTTATGAGCGTCTCGATAGCGAGGTGCCTGGGCAAGTGACAGCAGGACGTGGCGACGGGCAGATTCGGGGTCGGTCGGCTTGAGGAGTGCGGCAATTCG
>JAYUVA010000600.1:0-2806 GCA_043754375.1 Candidatus Kuenenia sp.
TCGTATGGTTTATGCCCATGCTGTGAGGAAGAATTTCGCCACAGCGAGGACCGTCGATTCCATGCCCAAACGGTCGCCTGTCCAGCCTGCGGACCGCAGCTTTGGTTCGAAGCTGAAAACTCGCCGAATCACGCCACTGGAATGGACGCCGTCGCTGCGGCAGTTGAGATTCTACGGACGGGCGGAATTCTCGCGATGAAAGGACTTTGTGGTTATCAGCTGCTCTGCGACGCCACGAACGAAGCCGCCGTCCAGCGGCTGCGTACACGAAAGCGGCGACTCTCGAAACCATTGGCAGTGATGATTTCTACGTCCGAATTGGTTGAACCACGTTCCACAAGTCCCTTCTCCCCCGCAGCGGGGGAGAAGGTGGCCGACAGGCCGGATGAGGGGGTTGTCACAGAACGCAATCTGCACAAAAAGTCCCAACTCTCGATTGCCGAGTTCGCAGTTCTGACTTCAGCTGCAAACCCGATCGTCATTCTGGAGAACGCGCAGTTGCATTCATTGGCGTCCAACGTGAGTCCGGGAATGAATTCATTGGGAGTATTATTGCCGACGACGCCTCTGCATGCGCTACTGCTCAACAATGTCAGAAGACCGTTGGTTGTCACGAGCGGCAATCAGGATTCCGAACCGCTGGCGTTTGAAGCAGCCGCAGCCAAACTGAGCCTACGCGAAGTCGCCGACGGCTGGCTGCATCATGACAGACCGATTGAGCGACCGATCGATGACAGTGTCGTCCGAGTGATGGCCGGGCGAGCCGTGACAATTCGAGCGGCCCGCGGAATTGCTCCGCTGAGGCTGTCCTTGCAAACACGCCATAGGATCCTTGCCGTCGGTGGCGAGCAGAAAGTGGCCTGTGCATTGTCGAATGGATGGCAAGTCGTTCTCGGCCCACATATCGGTGATATGTCATCTCTCGAAGTTCGGCGAAGGTTTGTGGAACACACGAGGTCTCTGGCACAGCTCTATGGTGCAGAACCGGTCGTGATCGCTCATGATCTGCATCCGGATTATTTCACGACTCGCTGGGCTGCCGATCAGGGACGGCGCACCATCGGCGTTCAGCATCATCATGCGCATGTCGTTTCCGGGATGTTGCAGCATGGATTGCTGGATCAGGAGGTTCTGGGTGTCGCCTTTGACGGAACAGGATACGGATCAGACGGCACGATCTGGGGCGGCGAGTTCCTGCTGACTTCGAAGACTGAATTTCGACGCGTCGCATCTCTGGTGCCGTTCGTACTACCCGGTGGTGAAGCAGCGATTCGCGAACCATGGCGCGTCGCAGTGTCTTTGCTGACTGCCGCAATTCCGGAGATCACAGCTGAACAAATGGCCGAATTGTTGACTGGAAGTATCCTGCCGACACTGATTCAGATCCGTCAGGTTCAGCGATTGGTCAACTCCGGAATCGGTCCTCTGACCAGTAGTATGGGACGGCTTTTTGACGGCGTTGCTTCCATCGTTCTCGGCATCGGCACAGCTGGATTTGAGGGTGAACCGGCGATGCGGCTGGAGGCCGCTTGCGATGAAACTGATCTGGCCCTCTCAACGCCACATGGATGTTGCTCGCTTGAATCGACTGAGGGCGGGATTCGTGTTGACTGGCGACCTATCGTGCGGCAAGTCGTCGCGGACCTTCAGTCCGGCCAGGCGACATCATTAATCGCCATGCGATTTCACCACGCCATTGCGAAAACCGTGGGAATGGTGACGGAGAACTTTCCTTGTTTCCCGGTGGTCCTGTCGGGAGGCTGTTTTCAAAATCGCATCCTGACCGAACTGGTTGTCGCTGAACTCGAACAGCATTCTCGCACAGTCGCATCACCGGGTACAATTCCGCCCAACGACGGAGGATTGGCCGCTGGTCAGCTCGCCATCGCGGCTGCACGACTTGAGGCAGAAGAACAGCAGGAGCATTCAGCATGTGCTTAGGTGTTCCTGGCAAAGTCGTCGAATGGATTGATCGCGACCCGGTATTTGGCCGTGCTCTGGTAGAATTCGGCGGGATTCGACGTGAATGTCACATGGCCTGCGTGCCGGATGCGGAAGTCGGAAACTACGTCATTGTGCATGCCGGAATTGCCATCACTCGTGTGAATGAACAGGAGGCCAAACGGACGCTCCAGGATTTTGCGGCCATCGCTGAAGAACTCTCTGAGCACGACGAATTCAATTCTGCGGGGACTGCGTGATGAAGTTCATCGACGAATTTCGCGATCCCGTTCTGGCTACCGAACTCGTGCGGCGGATCAGGGCCACTGCTAAGCAACCATGGGTCTTGATGGAAGTCTGTGGCGGGCAGACACACAGTCTTCTGCGGCACGGAATTGATGTCGAACTTCAGGGTACAGTTGAGCTGCTTCACGGCCCCGGCTGTCCGGTTTGTGTGACGGACATTTCCGCCATCGATCTGGCACAGCAGCTCGCATCTCTCCCCGGTGTCGTGCTGGCCAGTTTCGGTGACATGCTGCGCGTGCCTGGTTCACAGGGGTCATTGTTGACAGCGAGAGCAACCGGTGGGAAGGTAATGATGGTCTATTCACCGGTGGATGCGGTTCGCTACGCCCAAAGTCACGCAGATCAGCAGGTTGTTTTCTTTGCCGTCGGATTTGAAACGACGGCCCCGGCCACTGCCCTCGCAGTTCTTCAGGCACATCAACTCGGACTGGAAAACTTTTCGGTCCTTGTATCGCACGTGCGAGTTCAGCCGGCGATGGAGGCTCTGATGCAGGCGCCGGACAATCGAGTGCAGGGGTTTCTTGGGGCTGGCCATGTTTGCAGCGTTACTGGCTACGAT
>JAYUVA010000601.1:0-4164 GCA_043754375.1 Candidatus Kuenenia sp.
GGTGGAGCTGGCGTCAGAGACAGCAGCTCCAACGCGGACCTTCCTGCATCGAATGTTTCCGCTCCGACCGTCACAGTCGATGAAGAGCAGCTGAAGATCGTTCCTGAGAACATCGCGCATGCCATCGATCGCACGTTTCTGGAATTCTACGATCGCGAAGATGTTCCCACGACATATGCAGACTTCAGCACTCCGGATCTGGCCCTGCACATTGCAATGGAGGAACTGACTTCGTTTCAACTCGAGAATCCAGTGGCTCTGAAGACCGACGATAGGCTTTCGGCCATTCTGATGCACGGACAAGCCGATTTTGAAGTGACTGCGGATGCCGCTCGCATTACGGCCGTCGATCAGAGGACCACCTGGCAACTTCCGAGCCACAACCTGAACCGTGAATTCACGGGGCTGTTTCAGATCGATAAGCGACTCCCCGAAGGAACGCCGCTCTTCAAAAATGGCGAGTTGGCAGGTATCACTTTGCTCGGGACTCGCTTTATGAAGGACGATTTTCCGGGTTCGTATGTCGTCCCCGCAAGTCGCATTGTCGAGGTTCTTCAGCAACTGAAAATCGAATGAACAAGCAGGCGGAGTTGCTGATGTAGCCTGAATTCTTAAAGTAGGTCCTTTCTGCCGGAAAGGACTTTCGCCGCAAGGCGAACCGCCATGGGTCGCACGTCCGCTCCACGTCGCCGCGTGGCCGTCCTTTCGACCGCGATTCGGCGCTGGTCGCGGCGTTGCCGCGAAGTCCTGCTCGGCAAGCAGGACCTACCGAAATCCGCAACTGCACCCGCCGCTGGACTCGATGCACGTGCGCTCGTCACACTGGCCGGTCATTGGTATACTCGTTGCCGGGGATTGATCTGCATGTGCCCGCTGAACGGAGACTGTTCTGCCTTGTCGCGGGCGGTGAATGCTTTGACAGACGTGAAGATTTTGGGTGGCCGGGGCTGGACTGCGCGAAGCGAAGGAAGCCCCAGGGTTTCAAGCTGCGCTCTCCAACCCCGGCCACCCCCAAGACTATACTGCAAACGTTTAAGGATGGCGAATTCGTTTAACCGCGTGGGCAACGCCCCGCGCTTTGTATTTCAAATCTCAAATTTCAAATTTCAAACACGAAATTTCAATTACAACAATCGCGGCCCGATGGGCACGCGGTTGAACGAGGTAGTGCCAACCGCGTGCGGGATGAACCTTGACAACGCACCAAGTGGCGGACGATCGACGGACCGGGAGTTTGACGGCATGAATCACATCGTTGTGGCATTGAACCGGCTCGCTGGCCGTTTGGTTGTTTTCGTCGCGATTCTTGCGGCGTACCACAGTGCCTTGGCGTCGGAGGAAATACCGGATTTCGAGACGCAAGTCGTTCCGATCCTGAAGACATACTGCTTCGAATGCCACGCTGGTGGCGAGAAGAAAGGTGATCTGGCGCTGGATCAGTTTTCCACGGAAGATCAGGCTCTCGCAGGATCTGATGTGTGGTGGAATGTTCTGAAGAATGTGCGATCGCAGTTGATGCCTCCGGCAGGACATGATCGCCCGTCACCAACCGAAGCGGCCACGCTCGCAAATTGGATCAAGTTTCGCGAGTTTCAGATTGATCCCGCGAACATCGACCCGGGCCGAATGGCCGTTCGGCGACTCAACCGCACCGAATACGGAAATACGATCTCGGATCTGATGGGGATTCGTTTCGACGCGACGATCCTGTTCCCGCCGGACGATTCCGGTTTCGGCTTTGACAACGTCGGTGACGCACTCAGCTTTTCCCCGTTGTTGATGGAGAAGTATTTACACGCGGCGCAGTCCATCGTGGATCGCGCGGTCCCGAAAGCCACCTGGGTCATGCCCGCTCAGGAGTTTTCCGGACGCGATTTTCGTGACACCGCGGCGGACGTCTCAGGCGATCGTTTGTCATCTACTCAGCCGGCGAATTTGAAACGTACAGTGACGATCGAAACCGCGGGGAAGTACAAAGTCGAAGTCACAGTGAAACTGCATGGTTCGTTTGAGTTTGATGCATCTCGCTACACCGTTGTGTTTCGCATCGACGGGCAGGATCGCAGCACAACCGAATACGGTTGGGATGAGAGCAAGCTGCTGAGATATGAATTCTCAGAAGACTGGACCGCTGGCGACCATGAGTTGTCATTCGAACTCACGCCGATTCCGAGCGAAGAATCGGCAGAACCAAAGGCGTCGGAAGAATCCACATTCGCTCGCTTTGAAGTCCATTCTGTCCGCATCGAAGGCCCGGAAGGAACGACGGAATTCGTGCATCCGCCGAATTACTCGAAAATCTTCCCACGCGACAACCCGCCAGTGGATTCTGCAGAACGGCGCACCTACGCTGAGGAGATTCTCCGAAAGTTTGCAACGCATGCGTTTCGCAGCCGCGTGAAACAGTCGACCGTCGATCGGTTGGTGAAGATCTCTGAATTGGCCGCGCAACAACCGGACGCTACATTTGAGTCGGGCATTGCGCAGGCGATGACCGGCGTGCTGGCGTCGCCCCGATTTCTGTTTCGGCTGGAATCAAGCAGTGTGGCCGATTCCGCAAAACCGTTCGCGGATGTTGATGAACTGGATCTGGCATCGCGGCTGTCGTACTTCCTGTGGTCCACGATGCCCGATGAGGAACTGTTTGAACTGGCTCAGCAGGGACTACTGCGGAATCAGCTTTCATCGCAGGTCGCGCGGATGATGCGGGATCGGCGTGCGAATGAATTCATGCGAAATTTTGTCGGGCAATGGTTGAGAACGCGCGATGTGACGCAGGCGACTGTTGATCCCATTGCCGTGCTTGGACATCAGAAAGAATATGAAGCCCTGATGGCTCAGTTCCGCAGTCGAAGTGGCAGATCATTCGGTCAGGAATTGACCCCGGAAGAACAGAAGACCCGCGACCGCTTTCGCGAACTACGAAAGATCTCCGATGACTTCGACGACGAACTCAAACGGGCGATGCAGCGGGAAACCGAATTGTGCGTCGAACATATCGCACGCGAAAACCTGAGCCTGCTGGATCTGCTCGACTGCAACTACACATTCGTCAATGAGAAACTGGCAAGGCACTACGGACTTCCGGATGTCCAGGGCGGCGAGATGCGGCGCGTCGAACTGCCGCCGGACAGCGTTCGTGGCGGCGTGATTTGTCAGGCGTCGATGCTGCTGATTACATCGAACCCGACGCGGACATCCCCGGTCAAACGCGGCCTGTTCATTCTGGACAACATCCTCGGAACGCCAGCCCCCCCTGCCCCGCCGGGCGTTCCGGCACTGGAAGCAGCGGCAGACAAATTCGGGGATCGTGAACCGACTCTGCGCGAGTTATTGACCGCTCATCGCGAATCGGCCTTGTGCGCGTCATGCCATGCGAGAATGGATCCACTGGGACTCGCGCTGGAAAATTTTAATGCGCTCGGAAGCTGGCGAACGGAAGAAAAAGGTGCGGCAATCGATGCCTCTGGTACACTGATCACAGGTGAGTCGTTCCAGGATGTGCGTGAGCTGAAGCACATTCTCCGCGAACACCATGCTGCGGATTTTTATCGCTGTGTCACTCAGAAAATGCTGACGTTCGCCATCGGTCGAGGACTCGAACAGAAAGACGAGCATACTGTCGATCTCATCGTCGAACGTCTGCTAGGCAGTGGTGGCAAGTTCAGCGACCTGATCGACGGAGTGATCGCGTCGGCACCGTTTCAAAAGATTCGAAATTCCGGTCAGAATGAGCGGAATGGCGCTAGCCACCGGTAGCTATTGGAGAATCCCATTGTCCAAATCCAAGTGACCAACGAATCGCAGCAGTGAAACAAACAGCCACCGGCGGCTAGCGCCTTGCCGCTCACATCTTTGAACGAAAGATCAACCATGAATCATCATTCTTCAAATCGTCGCGGTTTTCTGCGCGGCATGGGCGTCTCGGTTGCGTTACCGGCCCTGATCTCGCTGCAACCGCGATCATTGTTCGGAGCACCGGCCAGCGACGCAGCGGGCATGGCAACGACCGCCACGGGTGCTCCGTTGCGCATGGCCTTTATGTCCATTCCAAACGGCGTTCAGCAGGACCACTGGTTTCCGACAGCCGAATTTGAACTGAACGAATCCATGGCTCCGCTGGCATCACTGAAAGAACATTTTCAGGTAATCGGTGGCCTTGAT
>JAYUVA010000602.1:0-3805 GCA_043754375.1 Candidatus Kuenenia sp.
ATCGCGGTGTCAGCCGGGCAATGGCACGCTGCATGTGATCACGCTCATCGGCAAAGCGCCGCGCTGGGTGTCGGAATCGGCTGAACCCACAACCGTCGCGCTGCTGATCGCGGATCGTATTATCAGCGCGACCGGAAAGCACACGCTGCCGCCGACGATCGCGTGCGTCAAGATCGCACGACCGGAACCATGTGGTCACACAATTCCGACCGGCACGGTCCAGTGTCTTGTCGGGCCTTTCGGCGCGCCAGCGACAACTTCGGCTCCCATGACATTTTCAACAGTGGTCGATCTGAACGAAGTCGCCCGCGCTTCGTATGAAGCACATCGGGACGAAGAGATCGCTCACGTGATCACGCGCCGTGTTCTCAAGAAAGGCGCGGTGTATGTGCTGAAGGAAGCTCAGAACATTCATCGAAATTCGTTTGTCGATCTGGGAATCAACGTGGCGGGAATTGCATGGGAAGCGATGGAAAAAGCCGACACGCGTTCGTGGCGCCTGCTTCCCGCTCGGATCGATATCGCACGCACGGAACTACCGGCCGGACGCTGGTCGACAACTCTGCGACTTTCACAATACGGTTCATCGCGAGCGTCACAAACGATCCCCGTGCAGATCGAAAATGGTCGAAACACATACGTTGTCTGCATGATCCCGGAACAGGATTTCACCGGTCATATTCTTGTCGGTGGTGCTGACAACGCGACAATTCCCGTGAAGCCGTAGCCCGTGTAAAGGTTACCGATGAGATGTTTGGCGATCTGATTGCCGCAGCCCCCGTGTCATTTCGCAGAAAAACGTTCATTTCGGTCAGTCAGGGAATGGACGCGGATCAGACACTGCCTAAAAAAGGCTAGTGCTTATGGTGAGTGTAGCGTTTCCAGGGTTTGCCCGTTTAGCCTGTGCCGCTCACAACATAATCACACAGGTTAGAGAGCGAGATTTGATGAGCCATTTCTTTTCGCCGAAAGAGGTTGCCGCGGCAATGGGTGTCAGTGAATCTTCACTGAAGCGTTGGGTCGATAAAGGGTTGATTCAGGCAGAAAAGACGGGGGGAGGTCATCGTCGTCTACAGTTGGATTCTGTTCTGCATTACGCACGCGAAGCCGGAAAATCGATCTCACGGCCGGAACTGATCGGTCTGCCGCCCGGAATGGGATCTACGTCGCCGAATATCGACGGAGCGAACAATGAATTCCAACAGGCACTGACTTCCGGTGACGAACTCACGTCTCGTCGCATTGTCCTGGACATGTACATGAAAAACACATCGGTCGCCACAATCTGCGACACGGTGATCACACCTGCGTTTCAAAAAATCGGCGACCTGTGGCATTGTGGGAGCATGGAGGTCTACGAAGAACGCCGCGCCTGTGAAACATGCAGCCGAGTCATCCATGAACTTCGTCGCGCGGTGGGAGCCGGAAGAATCGACGGGCCGATTGCGATGGGTGGCACGCTGGATGGCGACCCCTATACGCTGGCTGCCTGCATGTCAGAACTTGTGCTCCGCGACTGTGGCTGGCGCGCCAACTCATTGGGAAACATGCTGCCTTTTGAAACCCTTCGCCGAGCCGTGGAACGTGATCGACCTCGTCTGATGTGGCTCAGTGTGACATCCATTCGCGATGTCGATCGATTCGTTGCAAGTTTTAATGTCTTGTTTGATACGGCAACATCCTTCGGTTCGGCGATCGTCGTCGGAGGTCAGGCGTTGACGGCTGACATTCGCCGTCTCCTCCGCTACACCACGTACTGCGATAATTTTCGGCATCTGGAAGCCTTTGCCACGACATTGAATCCCCGGAACTGAATCGTTCGACATGACCAACTCACCAGCAGCTCAATACGACGCGATCCTGTTTTTGTCCTTCGGCGGCCCGGAAAAACGGGAAGACGTGATTCCATTTCTGGAAAACGTCCTTCGCGGCAAACCAGTGCCGCGCGAACGGCTGCTGGAAGTCGCTGAGCACTATTATCATTTTGGCGGCATCAGTCCGATCAATGAACAGTGCCGCCTTCTGATCGCAGAGCTCCGGCAGGAGCTGGATGCTCACGATATCAGCTTGCCGATCTACTGGGGTAATCGAAACTGGACGCCGTATCTCAACGACACACTGATTCAGATGAAACGCGACGGCGTCCAGCGGGCGTTGACCTACGTCACATCCGGTTTCAGTTGCTATTCGGGCTGCCGTCAATACCGCGAAAACATTGCCTCCGCACTCGAACAGCCTGACGCGGCCGGTTTGCAGGTCGATAAGCTGCGGGTGTTCTACAATCATCCGGACTTCATTGCCGTTCTGGCTGAGCAGGTTGGAATGGCACTGGCGGGATTTCCACAGGCGGCTCGCGACGCAGTACATGTTGCGTTTACGGCGCATAGCATCCCGTTGAGCATGTCCACGACGTCAGACTACGAAAAACAGCTTCGTGAATCGTGCCGACTAGTCGCTGAACAGCTTAAAATACCGGAATCCCGCTGGAAGCTGGTTTATCAGAGTCGCAGCGGTCGCCCACAAGATCCGTGGCTGGAACCGGACATTCTTAATTATCTGCGGGAGGCAAAATCCACTGGTATCGACAAGGTCGTCATTTCACCGATCGGATTTCTGTCGGATCACATGGAGGTGCTCTACGACCTTGACGATGAAGCTCGGCGGTTTTGTGATGAACACGCAGTTCATATGGTTCGAGCGGGCACGCCAGGCAGTCATCCGCGTTTTGTCAGCATGATTCGAAAACTCATTCAGGAACGTCTCCTTGGAGCCCGGAAAGAATGTGTGGGCCATTTTCCCGCCAATCACGACGTCTGCCCGACCGATTGCTGCCCAGCCCCGACTCGATTGCGTTGAAAAATCGACGACATTTTTCGCCTCGTCGCTTCTGTCCAACCTCAGGTTGGGGCTTGGAAGAAGGGGCCAGGCTCGTCGGCGTGGCGCGCCACACAGGTGCGGACAGCCGGAACTTCGTCTACTTCAGGACGGGAGGTCACAAGTATCTGCGGGGCTCCCCGACGATGCCGCTGACCCCCGACTATGGACCTCAGGAATTCGTTCTGGACATGGCTGTTTCGCCCTTGGACACCAGCGATCTTCGAGTCTTCGGGCTGGGCATGACTCGGAAGTGGACCAGCTCGCACAATTGGCGGCGCGGAGATCTCAATCATCGATGCGAAGAAGTCTGTGATCAACGGAGTCACCAACCGCGTCGGCCAGTATTCTGTTCGACTGCAGCCGGGAATGAATACGGTGCGTGCCGCCACACCCGGCTTCCGGCCCGAATCAATTCAGATCAATATACCAGCCCGAGCCGTCAAGAACGCCACCATAACGTTTGATCTGACGAAAAGGTCTTCACGCCTTGACATGGGACCGAGCCTTGACCTTCGAAAAAAAATCAACCCCATTGACACTGATCAGCAGGGTTTCGATGGACCATCAATCCTCGGGAAGGCTCGGCGCTTCCAGACAACGTACGTTGTGGAGTATCGACTCAACGAAGTAAGTCCCTGGCAGGAATACGGACGGTATTCCACTACGGAGCAGGCTCAGCAGGCATCGAACGCCGCAGTGAAGCAGCGTCGGATCCCTCGCGGAGCGTCCACTCGCATTGAACTCAAAACAGATAGCTGATCGGCATTTCTTCCGCCATCACTTCCAGCAGAGGATTTCAGGCATGTTCCGTTTTGGGGGGCGCCATCGCCGTCACGGCCGGATATCCCACGTCAAGTTCGGTGAAAATCATTGCAACTCAAGAGGCTCGATTGCAATACCCGGAATGGTCGATTAAACTGCCAAAACG
>JAYUVA010000603.1:0-8845 GCA_043754375.1 Candidatus Kuenenia sp.
GCCACCCCCGCCCCCAAACGGACTGCCACCCCCGCCTCCAAACGGACTACCACCGCCGCCTCCAAACGGACTGCCACCGCCGCCTCCAAACGGAGAAAAACCACCGGTGCCGCCACCGAATGGATTACTCCCTGTGCCACCGCCCCGCCCGCCAAATGGATTCGTCGGTGTCTGATTCGTATTGCTGCCGCTGTCCGTCCTGGGTGCACTGTCGCCTGTTGAACCGCTCGTGGACTTCGTCGTGCTGGACGTCACGCGAGGAAACATAGCTGTTAATGAATTCTGCACCATGGTTGCGTCCGAATTAATCAGCTGCACGTAACGCACTGTGCGATTGGCTGATTTAGATGCGTCGTCCATTTCCTGAACGAGCGATTCCACTTTGCTAAACAACTCTTCGCTGGAAGAAATCACGAGTCGACTGTTTTGGCGATCAACGGCAACCGTCATCTGGATGCCAGCCGGTTCTTTCTTGTTTCCACCACCACCACCACCGCCCATCAGGGCTGCCAATGGGTTGTTCTGCTGCTGTTGACCACCCGCAGGTTCCATAAATGGTTTAAACGATTCTTTGACCATTGTCGCCACATCGTCGATGTCTGCATATTCAACGATCAATTGCCGCGGCTGCATTTCACGCAGTGATTCCGGAATCTCGGTGGAATCCAGAACTTCCAGCAGTTTTTCCGCTTCATCCACGAGCGACTGGGGACCAGTCACCAGCAATGAATTCGAGCGAGCGTCAGGGATGATTCGCAGCGTCTGCGGGTTTTGTCCGATTCCGCTTAAACCCGTCATACTCGAAACCGAATCCGTAATCGGTCGGAACATCGCTCCCAGACTAAATCCTGAACTTGCCGCAGTATCGGTCACGCTGCTGCTGGGAATCAGCTGCTCCAGCAAGGCAGCCGCTTCTGTGGCATCAGATGCCTGAAGGTAGAAAACGGTCCAACGTGTGCGATAGGGAATCGACTGTTGCAGAAAATCCATGGTCTCTTCAAGGCGATCCAGCGCATTTTCATCTTCGTAGATCAGCAGCAATTCATCGCCATCGACAACGATCTTGATTCCGTCGAGCGGACCATCGCCTTCGGTTTGTTTTCCTGATTGTGAATCGGCCCCGGACTTCTCTTCCCCGGTCGTTTCATCCTGTCGACGTACGACGACGTATCCAGTCTGTTTCCGAAGTCCAGAACGTTTTTCTGACTGAGTTGTCGAAGGGACGTCTCCAGGAGCCGCCTGCGGCTCTGCGCTGACTTCCTCAGACTTCCGAGACGGGACTAGTTTGTCTCGAATCGGCCCTTTCTTTGAGGGAGTGACAATTCGAATGGGTGTCGTTTCATTACGCGCCCATTCGCCCTGGAGATACTGCATGAATTCGTCGGGATCGCGGCCGCGCAGTGAATAGCGTCGAATGTTGCCGCCTTCACCCTGAGCCCGAACACCTGTCCCGTCTTCGCCAAGATCTCTTAGAACCTGCTTGATCTGATCCACCTGCGTCGCGGTGCCCTTCACGATGATGCGGTTGCCGTACAGATCCGTTTCGACCGTCGGAGCAGCGGTGCCTTCGGAAATAAACAGGTTCCGCAATGTGGCCGCCGCAGTCAGTGGATCCATTTTCACCAAAGGAATTACGGCCACGGAACCCGCAGCGCCTGAACCCTCAGCAAACGCCTCGACCCATTCCGAAACCTGTTGCTGCTGCTTCGCCGTGCCAAAAATATGCACCGTGCTGGCAGCATTGTCTTCGTTCACAACCACACCAGGCATCATCGCGTTGATACTGAGTGCCGCCTGATCCGCACGGCCATTGACTTTGTAAACTCGCAGATACGGCCCTGATGCTCCAGCTCGTGTAAGTGGCGTGCCGTCGGGCAGTTCAGAAATATCAATGGCCTTGATAATTTCCTCCACCAGTGTCTGATCATCTTTCGAGCCTGTCACAAACAAACTATTCGTACGGGTATCCGACATCACCTTCAATGAAGTCATTTGAGCCGTCGGCGTCGGTGGTGGACCGCGTCGACCATCGTTGCCCGCTGCGGCGCTGACATTCAGAGCCGCCCCGGCCCCCTGTCGCATGCCAAATTGTGCCAACAGCATAAGCTCCGCTTCTTCGGCATCTATGTTGATCAATGGATAGGACTTGAAAATCAGGTCCGGTGTCACATTTGCGATCGCAGCTTCCAGAAACAAATTGATCTTTCGCAGGTTTGACCCCGTATCAGAAATGATAAGAATTCCCGACTGCGTCAACGCTGTCATCCTGGCGAGTGGTCCCGTCAGTGCTTCTACCTCCGTCGCCATTACGCCGACGTCCACTTTCTTGAGTAAAATCTGGACTCGAACAAGCTCATTCTCGCCAATCGTGTAATGACCACTTTCGTCCTTTGCCATGAGTTCTTCAATTGACACATCGGGGACGAGGATATTCGGAATGCCATCACCACCGACGTTAACGCATACCAGGAAGCCGTCTTTCCGAACCAGCGCAAATCCCTTGCGCTGCAGATAGCCGTTCATGATGTCGAGCGTCTGATCAACATTGTATTCCTTGCTGTCGATGTGGCTGAAAGTGCCATTGGGTATCTGAGCCATGTCCAGCGTATAGCCGGTACTCACCGCAAAGTCCTCAAGTACCTGCTCCCACGGAGCGTATCGGAAATTGAATGTGAATTTTTCGACCAGCTGATCTTTTTCCGCTGCGTCTGCCACGCCGCCAAAACTCGACACCACCTGAGCCCCCGGTGGAGGCGTGTCGGAATTCGCTCCCGATGGCATTGGCGCTGTTCCCGGAACTGCCGCATCGGAAATTGCCGCGCCGGGATTCTGAACCGTGACGACGCCCGCGTTGAACGACGTCCACATGACTCTTTGCTCCGCATTCATAACTGCGAGGAATTTCGCTTCCCATTCAGTCTTAAATGCAGCGTTCTGTTCGTCTGTGGCACTGAAACCAAGCTTGGTCGCTGCTTCGGAACGCGCTGTATTCAATTCGACCAACTGAGCTTTCTGTTCGTCAGTGAGGGACAAGTCAGTGGCGACTCGGCCGTCGGTCAGGGACCGATACCCGGCTTCAGATATGTACATTGATCGCAACCTTTTTAACTGCCGGCTGTCAAGCAGGGTCAATGACTGCAATCCCACATCTTCCTTAGCCTTGACAACGGCCTGCTTCATCTCCTCACGAATCGCCGACTGCTCCTCTGGAGTCTTTCCCTTCATTTTTTCCAGGTACGGCTTAAAGAAGTCCTGCGAGATCGTCCCCGCCTTCGCGGCTTCTTCGATTTTCTGAGCTTGAGTCTCCGTCAGACCTAACTGAGTGCGGATATCGTCGCGCCGCAATAAATCCAGTTCGGTACCAACGTTTGCCTGACCAAAAGCCGCCGCCGATAAAGACAAAATTCCACCGCAAAAAACAGCCAGCCGAAGCCGTCGAAAAAACGCAGAACATATCTTCATTATGAGTTCCTGGAAATGACCGGGATCGGGCAGGCCGACCCCGTGATCAAAAACTGATATTATGTTCAGTGTTCTCAGTGTGTTGTTCAAGGAAATTGGGTGATATCAGGACGGAACTGACATTGTTCCCGACCTTGCGGCTGAATCTTGTTTTCCGTCCGGCGATTCGCTGAAATGCTGGAAGTATCGGAAGATTACGAAGAGAGTGACGATTACAACATCAACATCGCAAGGGATACCCGAACCAATGGAACTGGACAAATTGACCGGAACAGTCATCGCTGCATAGACTCAAACCCGGCGGAAGGGTGAAAGAGTCTGGAAATATTGCAAAACATATCGAATCGTGTGTATCGTTGCTGGGGTTAACTCTTACGATTCAGAAAACACATGGTCAACAGGATCGTCGCAAGCCAAAATCGGTCTCAGTCCTTGTAATTCGGAAACGACACCGAGTGTGGATGTCCAGGTTTAGCCGCAGAAGCTCTTAAGGGCCTCTTCCTCTGTTGAAGCCAGGATCAGGTTGAGGGTGATTGTGCCGTCAGAAGTGCCACGGATTCTTGGAGATCAAAAGTGAAACTTGCCAAAATTCTTCTGACTGCCTCAATCGCTGGATTCCTTTTGGGAACTCTGGAGTCGCGTTCTCACGCCCAGGATCGAGGCGGGCGTGGTGATCGTGGAGGAGACCGTGGCAGCCGAAGTTTCGCTGGTGATTCTGGCGGCGGCGGCTTTGGCGGTGGGACACCAAGTGGAGGTGGTTTCGGTGGTGGACCACCTGGCGGATTCGGTGGCGATGGCTTTGGGGGCGGTCCTCCTGGTGGATTCGGTGGCGATGGCTTTGGGGGCGGTCCACCTGGTGGATTCGGTGGCGGTCGGTCTATGATGGACACCAACGGCAACGGCATGATCGATCAGGAAGAACTTGATCGGATGCCTTCGTTCGTTCGCGACATGATGAAATCACGCGGCATCGAACTCAAACCCGGAATGAGCGTCGATGATATGCGGAATTCCTTCCGAACTGGTTTTAGCGGCGGAGACGACCCCAATGGTGGGCCGAACAGCCCCGGCAATGGAGCCAACAACAATTCCAGTACGGCGAACACAAAGCCTGTGTTGAAGCCCTATAAGATGAAGGAAAAGCCATCGTTGATCGAAGCCTTGCCACCAGCGTATTCTGAAGTTGATACAGATTTTGACGGTCAACTTGGTCTAGACGAATGGATGCTGGCTCGCCGAGTCGCATTGGAGCAGTTCGATGAGTTCGATACTGACCATGATGGGTTCCTGATCCCTGAGGAACTCAAGGCTGCCGAAGCCGCTGCGACCGATACCAATGTCGCCATGGCCGTGCGTAAGGAGAAACTTCAGATCGTCAGTGCGAAGCCAACTGTTCGCTCAGGTCGTCAGCCCAGTGGAAACGACGCCGGTCAGGATCAGAATAACGGTGGTTTCAATCGTTGGGGTGGTGGTGGAGACACGACGGAATTGGCGAAATCGTATTTCCCAAGACTTGACACAAACCAGGACGGCACCATCGATATCGATGAGTTTCAGCAAAGCCGACGCACTCGCGGGATGTTCGAACAAGCTGGCATCCCTCCACAAAATATGACGCTGGAACAGTTCACCAAAAATATGCAAAAGGCTACTGAAGCGACGCAATCCAACGGCGGGCGGTAGTCAAGCTTCGCGGTGTAAGTCGAACGCGGTAGGCCGGCGAGGCTGAGGATGGCACATTCGTTTAACCGCGTGGGCAACGCCCCGCGCTTCGTATTTCAAATCTCAAATCTCAAATAGGAAATTTCAAATAGAACAATCGCGGCCCGCTGGGCACGCGGTTAAACGAGCCAATGCCAGCGTGCGGTATAACACCCAACAAATTGAGCAACTCCATGTTGAATTTTCTCATGCCCCTTCCGCTGCTTTTCTCAGTTCTTTTCGCTGCATGTCGGGTGACCAGCCTCAACGCGACTGCGCAGGATTCCGCTGTCGCGACGCGGCCACAGAGGTTGCTCTACGTCGCCGCACCGGGCATTCGCAATTATCTGGAATACGGTGGCCATGGTCTGATCGTGTTTAATATCGACAACGATCACAAATTCGTCAAACGCATTCCCACGGGTGGCCTTGGAAGCGGCGGCAAGCCACTCAACGTGAAGGGTATCTGCGCCAGTTCAACAACGGGGCGTTTGTACATTTCGACGATTGAAACCCTGCAGTGTATTGATTTGACGACGGAGGCGCTGCTTTGGGAAAGGGCTCTTGAAGGCGGTTGCGACCGCATGTCGATCGCTCCTGACGGGAGTGTGCTCTACGTGCCATCCACGGGCGATGTGATTGAAGCGGCCTCAAAGAAGATCAACACCACGCTGACTGATGAAACCGGCGCAGCGGTGATGAGCGAGAAAATGGTCGAGGTGCAGTTCGAGAACGGCCAAATCCTCCGAACGGGTGATCAGTTCGGCGTTGGCCGTGTTCTGGCCGCAGATGGCATCCCTGGGAGCAAGCCAACCCGTTGACCCGCAATCGTTGATGAGTTGGGTGCCTTTGTCACTCGCTCTGCGCCCCATTTGCAGGAAGCACTGGCAGAGCCAGTGGCACACATTAATAATCGACGGACAAGGCACTAGAGTGCTGATTGCAGCACGAGACACTTAAACCCTCAACCCCAGACCTGGAACAGTTGCAATGATCACAGTTGGCATGAATTATCACGTACTTCCCGGCAAACAATCAGATTTTGAAGAAAAGTTTGCCGGAGTCATCGACGCGCTGAAGGCCGCTCCTGGCCACACGAGTTCGACGCTTTGGAAAGATGTCAGTGACGATGCTTCGTACCTGATCACCAGTGAGTGGTCGGACGAAACGGCATTCCAGGAGTTTATACGCAGCGAAGCTTTCCGAGCTGTTACGAACTGGGGCAAGGAACAGATCCTGTCTGGTCGGCCTCAGCACAAAGTCTACAAGCACTGAGATCATTACTCCGGCCAGTTGAGGTGCTTATGGAGGAATCTGTAAGTCCCCTGGCCGTTGATCGTATGCGGGCCCACGAACCATTCGATCTCGGTCTGGTCGCCGATCTTCAGTTGAGCGGCATACAGGTGCCGGATCTTGGCGTATTCGTAGCCGACCCAGTCGTCTTCGCCGACGCCGTCAAAGTGGCCGCGTTCCACCATGAATGGACGCGGGCAGATCAGTGCCGCCATTTCAGCGTAGTTGAATGTACTGCCGAGATCCCATTCGAAGATTTCATATTCGCCCGTCCAGATGTAACTGAAGTTGTGGCGTGTGCTCGCGTTTTTCAGCACCCATTCGTTGAAATCCGCGGAGCAGATTGACAGACAATAGTCCGTGACGAGTGCCGGGATGCGCATGGCGGACTTGCCGCCGTAGCTCAGGCCATAGAACGCGATGCGATCGCCATCGACGTTGGGCTGTGTCTTCAGCCAGTTCACAATCTGCTGATGTTGAGGCACGATAATGGAAAACAGCGACTTGCCGAGCGGCTGCGCTTTTCGCTGCAGAGTTCGAAAGCGGTCGGTGAAGATGTACGGATTCTGTGGAGAAAACGTGATGAATCCTCGCTCGCACAGTTTTGCCGCGAAGTCATGATAGGCGGGATTATCGCCGAGGAACACATCCGTTGGACGACCTTCGAGCCCATGCTGACAGACGACCACCGGTCGCGTTTCGCCCGGCTTGAGATCCTTTGGCAGCAGCAGCACGCCGAAGGCAAACACGTCCGGAAAGACATCCAACACGACTTCGTGGCCGGTCCACTTTTCGGTATCCCATGACTTGCGTGATCGAGCGTTAAACGGAAGCAACGGCTGGTCAAACTCGCCGATGACTTCTTTGCGAAAGATCTCCCGATAAGGCTCTGACGATTTTTTGTAGGCTTCGACCGAACTCATATCGAGCTTCGACATGAACTCCTTGCGAACAAAAGGGCTCTCGCGAAGAAGTGCCTGATTATGGCGATCGATTTGCTTGAGGAGACGAGTTTCGCGAAGGTCGGTGTCCGGGATTGATGCGTTAGCTTGACTCTCGATGGCTGATAGATGCCATCCCTCGATTAGACTGCCGCCAAGTGCTCCATCAAAAAGAGGACTCTTGATGCGATCCGCATTGGGGGACAGCTGCTTCAGTCGCCCAAACAAAGAGCCCACACTTCCAAAGAAACCACTGGTTCCGAAACTCGATCGCACTTTTGAAATCGTCACCCAGTCTGTGCCAGTCACGGAACGGGAAACAGCCGTGTCGAATTCACGAGCGATTTCCCCTCGTTCGGGTTGTCCGATCTCTGCTGGAGCGCCTCCATTCCCGTCAAGTTTTACCAGCGGAAAAGAGGCATCTTCAATAACTAAACTCCGCGGCGCCACCAACATGGCCAGTTCCTGTGCTCCAAAGTCGCGTAGCAGACCGGAAAAATTGCGGTCAATCGGTTCAGTCCAGCAGCCTTCACGCGGCCCAAAGAAACCACTCACACACGTGGCCTGAATGCGAGTGTCAAGCCCGCCAGCAAACAGCGCGAGCATTCCTCCTTCGCCGTAGCCAAAGATCCCGACCGGCGTTTCTGATGACGATGCTTTGAACCAATCCACAATGCTCAGTGACATCTGCACTTCGTAACCTGCCAGTGTTCGACCAAGTTCAAAAGCGGCTCGATGCAAATACTCGCGATTTGTCAGATCTGCCCGACCCAGTCGTTTTTCGCGATGGCGGCTGATCAATGCCGGGACAACGACTCGGCAACCGGATTCCGCAAGATGACGTGCCACCTGCGATTCCTCTGCGATGCCTTCTGCCAAACCGCAAATCTGCTCAGGTGTCTGATCCGCGTCGGGGAGTACAATCACATTGGCAACAACATCGCCCCTCGGAGTCAGCAGCAAGCCTTCGCCAAAAATCGAAGCCAGTCCCTGCCCCTGCGGCGAAGGATCACTCAACACCGGCCAGCGGATTGCCTGAACGGTAAACTTCTCCGAAGATGCGATGACCGAGTCCGCTCCAACTGCGGCAATGATTTCCGGGCTTGTGAACGACAGTCGAGCGTCACGAATTCCCAGGCACTTCGCCAATTTCTCGCGATGCGGCTTGAGCGACGCCTCATACGCTGCAATTGACGTCGTGTCTATCGTAAATCGTGCGGCGCGGGACGCGGCATCGGCGGTGATCTGATTCAGCAGAAATCGATCGATGCCATCCACCATCTGCGATGCAAGGTCGCCCTCGATCGTGAGTGGTACGGTGTTCGCCGTTGCGATTTCCGCTGCATCCTGCGCGATTGCCAGCGATGTGGCAAACGCTGGAATAAAGGCAAGCAGTCCCGACAACAGTACATTCACGCGAATCATGTCAGTCTCCGGAGGGAACGAAG
>JAYUVA010000604.1:0-4503 GCA_043754375.1 Candidatus Kuenenia sp.
GCCGTTCTGATCCGATCGGCCCATCGTTTGCCGCACCCAAACATCAGGAATAATCGGGTGAGCATTCCCTTCTTTCGCTGATTCGACATAGACACGTTCACCAACCGAAGCCGCGTAGCGCGGACGGATGCGCGGAGCGATTTGGTCGCGAAGATAAGTCACCATCGGACCATGAATCCCCGGGAAGATCGCAGGGTTCTCGAGATACGGGTCCATTCCCGGGAAGATCAGCGGCACAGCAGTGTCCTTAAACAGTCTTTCGCTGGAGCAAAGGCACCAGATTCGTGTCAGCATAGCAAAGCACGTCGTAGATATCACGGAATTTTGAAAAAGCGAGCCAAATACCGGGCGTCCTGAACGAACTACAGTGCAGGCTGAGAACAGGGTTTGCCTGCAGTGAATTTCGCCGTACGATTCCGCAGCTGGATTGTTCTGAGCACACATTGGTTCTTCCTATGAAACACCGTCATCTGATTTTGGGGATCGTCGCATGGATCGCGATTGGCGTTTCCGCGTGGATGGCAGTGCGCGGGACGGATGCGAAGGAACAGAGCTCAGTCGTGGATGTTGTCGATGGGATCCGTCAATGGCTGGCAAGCGCGACATCGGAACGTGTCGCATGGTCCGACACTCAAATTGTGCTGTCACCGGGTGATCCGCTTCTCATGCGACATGCCGACGGAACGTTTCGACAGGTGGGTCGTGTGCGTAATCACTTTTCTCACGAACTCAAAGAAGCCTGGACGAAACAGGCGTCAGTTGTTTTCTACAATACGGTTTCGGCGGAGTATCCCGATGGCTTTGTGCTTGAATACCACACGACTCCCACGGCTCTCGACTGGGTTGTCCGCACGATGGTGCCGCCGGAGCGACAGCAGGAAATCGCGAGGCTGATCGTTGCCGACTGGAAATCGCATCGCGAAGAGGTTCTGACCCAATTGCAGCCCGTCCTGGAAAAAAGTCTGGCACATGCGATGACCGCAATTGAAGCGGAAATTCCCGCGATTATTCAGGACCATCGCAATGAGTTCGGACAATTGGCCGATCGCTACCAGGCAGAGATCATCCAAAAGCAGATCGTGCCGCTGGTCCGCAAAGAGATTTTGCCGATCGTCGAAGAAGAGATCACACCAGTGGCCAGCGAACTGGGCAAGGAGCTGTGGGATCGTGTTTCGTTGTGGTCGTTCACATGGCGTTATCTGTATGATGTCTCACCGCTGCCTCAGAAGAATGCGGTGAAAACAGAATTCGACCGGTTCCTCGAGCAGGAAGTCCGTCCGCAACTCGAATCACGTTCAGATCAGTTTGTTGCGATCACGCAGCGGATTATTTCCCGTGTGAGCAGGAATGACCGCGTCCGAAGTGTCATTCGCGAAAATCTGCGTAAAGTTTCGTCTGATCCTGAACTGCAGGCGATTATCTGGAGCGTTGTGCAGGAATCGATTGCGCAGAACGAAAACCTCAAATCGTCGCTGCAGGATTATTGGAAGAGTGCCGAGGTTCAGAATGCGCTCCAGGTTGCGAATGTGCGTTTCGAGCCAACAGCGCGGGCGATTGGTGATGCGATTTTCGGCAACCGCGAAAAAGGTGTCACTCCCGAGTTCTCGCGTGTGCTGCGGAGTCAGATCCTGCTCAAGGATCGACGGTGGCTGGTGGTTGTCCCTCTAGGGGCAGAGGGACTCAAACTCCGTGAGGACAATGGTCACTCGAAGAACGATTTGCAGATTTTCATCGCGAAGGAATCCATGGAGTTTCCAATCGAATTTGAAGGCACTGCACAAAGTCCGCTCACGCTGACGGCTCCGGAAATTTCATTCGTTCCCGAACTGGTGAAACCCTGATGGCAGGCGCAGAACCCGCTTCGAAATCTAACATCGGTAAGCCTGCGGAAACAGCGGCTGCGGAAACAGCGGCTGCGGAAACAGCGGCGAAAGGTACCAGTATTGAAATCCGCAATCTGACGGTACGGGCGGGCGAACGTACTTTGCTGGATGCCGCAGCCTGCACATTTTCCGCTGGTGAAGTTGTCCTGTTACTTGGTTGTAGTGGTGTCGGCAAGTCCGTGCTGCTGAAGATTCTGGCCGGACTGATTGACGATTCACATCGAGGCATCCAATACAGCGGTGACATCGCATTCATTGCTGCCGACGGAACCCGACGAGGTGTTTCGGATGCCTCGCATCCCGTCTCGGTCGTCTTCCAGAACTTCGCGCTGCTCGACGAATTGTCGCCCGTGCAGAACGTCCAGATCGCCCTGGAGCATGCTCAGATCCGCCAGAAAGACGCGAGGTCCCGTGCCATCGAATTGCTGGCGGATCTGCGGGTTCCGACCGACCGTGCTACGGCAGTGTTGAGCGGTGGTCAGCAGCAGCGACTCGCGATTGCCCGCGCCATCGCTCCAGATTCGGACGTTGTGCTGTACGACGAACCGACTTCGGGGCTGGATGCCAGGACGGCTCAACAGGTCGCCGATCTGATTCGCGAAACGCAGCAGCGGTATCGACGCACGTCGATCCTGGTGACTCACGATTACGAGACTCTCAGTCGAATTGCCGATCGAATTATCCTGCTCGATCATACGAATCTCAGACTTGTCGAATTGCCGAGGAAAGAATGGTCCAACCTTCCCGCAGCTCTTGGAACTCCGCCTCGCGCTGCGACGGATTTGATTGCTCATTCATGGAAGGAATGGATCAAACAGGCAGGCCTCACGTTTCTGACTCGATCGGGAATCCTCGTGGAAGAAGTTCTCTTACTGCCGTTATCTCTGCTGCCACTGTGGCGAAGTTGGCGCTGGGGATTGCGGTATACGCTGTATTACATGCGTCTGGTGGCAGGTCCCTCGGCGTGTCTCTACATTGCCATTGCGGGCATGATTCTGGGATATGTGGCGCAGGATTTTGTGTTTCGCTATCTGCCGTTTCGTCAGTTTACAGAGCCGCTATTGACAGAGAATCTGCTCAATGCCACGGGCTTTTCGCTGTTCCGATTTCTGGTGCCGATTCTGTCCACGATCCTGATCGCCGCTCGTTCCGGAGCGGCAGTGTCAGCGGATGTCGGAAGCAAGGTCTACGGAAATCAACTGGATGCGATGAAGACCATCGGCATGAATCCCGCACGATCGTTAAGGACGCCCATTCTGTATGCGTTTCTGCTGGGCACGCCGTTCCTGGCGTTGTTGAGTTACGCAGTCGCGGCGCTGACCGCGGCGTTTGCGTTTCTGATCAGCCATCAGGATCTCGGGATCGCGTTCTGGGACGCGCATTTTCACAAAGAACTGGCACAGCCCGCGTCGTTATTTTATCGAGGCAGCGATTGGCTGCTCGCGAAACTCGTGTGTTGCGGCCTGGGTGTGGCAATGATTTCCTGGCGCTGCGGAGTGGCACCAAAACTATCGGGCGCAGAAATCAGCCAGGGCGTGACGCGCACCATCTTGTGGGCGACACTCTTTGTGCTGTTCGTACACTTTGTGTTTTCGTTGTTTGAATTCAGAGCGGTCGTGTAGTTGGACCGTGTCAGTTTTCTCCGTAAGGTGTCGTGACCACGCATCGCCGTTGCACTTGATGCCCTTATGATGGGAGCGAATTGAAACCACCTGACTTTTGCGACAAGGTGCAACAGTTTTCCAATTTATACCCCGTGCGATCATGATTCAGAGAATTGGAGAGCGGCATGCGTCAGCTTGCCGGTACAAAAACGACGTACCGGAGGGCTCACGCCGCTCCGCTCGCCGGATTCATTTCTGGCCGCGCGAAGTATATCAACTGGCTTAGAAATCGGCGTTCAGGTTGGTTTTGGAGTTGTCCACATGGCGAATCGTTTTGGTGGTGCCTTGGCGGCGCGTCCGCTGCAGTTTATTTGGATCGCGGATTGTTCTGGGTCGATGGCGGGCAAAAAGATCGAAGCGCTCAATTTCGGCATCCGCGAGGCGATCCAGCCAATGCGTGAAGTGGCTGACGAGAATCCAAATGCAAAAGTCATGGTACGGGCCATCAAATTCTCCGATGGAGCACAATGGCATGTCTCGCAGCCCACTGACATTCATGATTTCAAATGGAGCGATCTGACGGCGGATGCCACGACCGACATGGGGAAAGCGCTGCAGTTGGTCGCCGAGGCTCTGAAGACCGAAAACATGCCGGAACGTGGTTTACCGCCCGTGTTGGTCCTGTTGAGCGACGGTCAGCCAACCGATGATTTCAACAGCGGATTGAAGGCGGTGATGGACCAGCCCTGGGGCAGCAAGGCCGTTCGTATCGCGATCGCGATTGGCGACGATGCCGATGTCGCCTGCCTGCAAAAGTTCATCGGTAACCCGGAACGAAAGCCGATTCAAGTCACCCACGCCAGCGACCTGGCGAAGATGATCAAATGGGCCTCCACGGTTCCTCTCAAGGCGGCTTCCAATCCGAACAGCCAGGTGCAAGGGGGTGTGGCTGCGGCAGGAAATGTTCCCGTTCCGGCACCGCCGGCCAGCGGTACACCCGTCGATCGCAGCGACGT
>JAYUVA010000605.1:0-3035 GCA_043754375.1 Candidatus Kuenenia sp.
ACTGCTTACAACGCAAGCAATAAAAAAAGCCGACGTGGTGAAATCCAAAGGATTTCACCGCGTCGGCTTACTCGTTAACTCGCCAACCGATAAGAACCGGCCTGCGATTTATTTAGTCGTCCGAATTCCACAAACTGATGTGCCAGCACCAAATGCTGTTTACACTCGCCCCAGAGGATAGCGATGTGAATCCGAAATGCAATGCAACCTGCAACTATCTTTCATAATAAATAGAATTTCGCCCACAGCTCCCGTGATTGGTCCATCTGATTGTTTTCAGATCTCTGTGAAGATGACATCCGCTGTCCGCTGTCACGCCACTTTGATCATGATCGACAAATCCTGAACCTGGTCTCGTTTCAAACGAGTGGCAGAATCGAGTATGATTCGCTGCGTCGGTCAGGAGACGGTGACGAGATGTGGGTGATTTGCATTCCTTGATGACTCGACCCGACAGGAGATGGTCTATTAAGACACAAGGCGAAATTGAAGCTGCCGTCTGCGACGGAATGTCACGGTTCGAGCATGATTTCATGGGCCGAGGTCCAAAAGACATCCGTGCGCATCTGATTGGGGATCTATTGGTGGTTCGACTGCAGGGAGTTCTGACCGCCGCCGAGCAGCATTTGGTGACGACACTTCCTCCTGAGAAAGGCCGTGATCTGCTCAAACAAGTCAGAACCCAACTGATCGAGATTGCCAGACCAGCACTGGAAACACTGATCAGCGACATCACTGGCTGCAAGCCGATCAGCATGCATCACGACATCAGCACGATCACTGGCGAGGAAGTTGTCATTTTCTCACTCGTAGAGTCACCGGACTTCCGGCTTTCGACAAGCAAGGCTCGATAATCGGCGATCTGTCGCAGAGTATCTGTGTTGCCCGTAGCTGCAGTCGCACCCGGATCAACAAGATTCAGAATCGCATGCATCACCGGGAGCAGAGTCGTCAAAGAACTCTTTCAGCAGGCAACGTGCGTCTAACAACTGAGTCGCATGAGATCAACTTTCAGTGAATCACTCATCTCACTCATGTCACGCCGTCGATACAGCCGCTTGTGAAATATCCGCGATGTTGGCGCTGCTGTCGTTTGTGGATTTTGTGGCCTGCACGACTTTTTGAGTCATCAATGCAGCGCCAATCAGCGTTGCGAAGGATGCATCTGCAGCATCTCGCCCGACACCGATTCGGACAAAACCACCAACAGAAGCCAGCCTGGCCGGATCGAACAGATACCAGTGTCCGTCGAGAAACGCTTCAAAAAAACCATGGAAGTCCGGCGGGTGCAGATCCACCGCATAGCCTGCAACGTATCTCGCCGGAATTCCCACACCACGGCAAAGCGTAATCGCCAGATGCGCATAGTCACGACACACACCGGTTCTTGACAATACGACGTCTGCGGCAGTCGTCGTTGCATTTGTGCTGCCCGGCGTATATTCAAGATGAGAGTTCACCCAATCGCAGATCGCTTTGACACGACTAAATCCTCGCGGCACATTTCCGAATTCTTCAAACGCAAATTTTGACAACAAATCACTCTCGCAGTAACGACTTGGATTCAGATACGTGAGTATTTCGGCGGGGATCTGCGACGCTGTTGACTCGCCCACTGTCGTCGGCACTTCTACATCTGGTGACAGTTCAACGGTCGCGCGATAACCAAAATGCATCTCACAGGGCTCAACGACGATTCGCTGCAACTGATTTCCCTCAATTCCAATTGGGCACAACTCAATATTCAGGTGTGGTTCGATGCGAAATTGACCGCAAATCAGCCGTTGATGTTCGGTTTGAGCTGCAGCGATCTGAAACAGAAAAATTGTCGACTGACGAATCTGATACGTCAGGTCACAGCTCACATCAATTTGTTGCACCGGAAAAAATCCTTTCAGGAAGAAAAGCAGGCAGCCATAGCCATTCTGACGCGAAACTTTGTCATGTCGATGGTCACATACCGTTCAAGAGACCGGTCTTCAGGCGTTATCCATCCTTGAAAAATACGTCGGCCCATTGCATCGGCATCGAGGTTAATGCTTCAGACAACATTTTTGACCACCATTCTGTCACCACTGAGATATCGCTTTGCGTGAAACGATGAAACGTCGCATGTCGATTTCCGTCAGCGATCACAGCAATATCGATAGGACAGTCGACATCGTTTACACTGGCTTGTGTTGCGTCAAAAGCGAGCAATGACAATGCAACGGCAGTACGAAGCGGAGTGTCAAACCGCAACAATCGGTCCAGAATTGGCTTGCCATAACTTGTTCGCCCGATAATGAAGTAAGGTGAATCGGGCGCTGCTTCGATCCAGTTGCCTTCCGGATAAACATAGAAAAGCTGCGGCGAAGTATCCTGAGCAAGGCATCCTCCAATAATTGCGTGGGTATTGAACGATATGTGACTTCTGGCAAGCGATGGTCCATCTTCTTCCCGGACTTTCCGCAGCTCTTCACCAAACATGTTGACAACACGATACAGCCGATTGAGCGGCTCAACCTGATTTCTGAGTCGCTCGCTCAGATATGTCAGCGACTTGTCTCGTACCGATCGTAGTCCACTTGTCATGGCGAACATCGAATCGTTCGCGTGGTATAAAGCCGCGAGTTTTTGTTTACTGACACTTTCACTTCCGACGACAATCTGCGTGTCCGCAAGTGCGACAATACCTTCGCGGACTTTGATACCAATTCCAAACGTCATTCAGGGCATCCTCGTTCAGTTTTCACAGACTCGCTTTGATCCACGTTTCAATAATTGTTCCAGACAAGCGACGGACTGCCAATCAACGATGTGCTCAGGCGTTCTGACCACTGCCCCGATGAACGAAGTCTGCACGAATCCGGAGGGTCCGCTGTGACTGAAGTTTTGATGTTAAGCTGATTGTATCGATGGCGATCTGGTTCGTCAGGTTCGCGAACTTTGGATGTAGATATTCGCCAAACCTTTCGGCAAGCCTGGTTCCGCTCGCGTTTCCGAATGTTCCCGCACCTTCGGCGAATATTTACGCAGGAAGAGCCGAAGAGCTC
>JAYUVA010000606.1:0-4081 GCA_043754375.1 Candidatus Kuenenia sp.
GCGGAATCCAGCAGACCCTTCTTTGTAAAGTTCATGTTGGCTCGGTAATGCGACTTGATGAGTTCCAGTCGCAGCACGGCCGGATGCACCTGAGTCCCTGTCGCGCGACCTTCGAGGACGTCGCGCACGGTCCAGAAATTTCCTTTACTCTTGGACATCTTTTCGCCTTCCACCATCAGGAAACGGGCGTGCATCCAGAATCGAGCGAACGTATCTTTGCCAGTCGCACCGCATGTCTGAGCGATCTCACATTCGTGATGCGGAAAGATCAGATCTTCGCCGCCAGTATGAATATCGATCACGTCGCGACCCAGACGCTTACGCGCCATGCACGAACATTCAATATGCCAGCCAGGGTATCCCATGCCCCACGGCGAATCCCATTTCATGATGTGGGAACTATCGGCTTTCCAGAGCATGAAGTCCGCCGGATGCCGCTTGTTTGCCTGGTTCGCATCGCTGATGCGTCCGCCCGCGCCCGTCAGCAGTCGGTCGAGCGTGTTGCCGCTCAGTTGGCCATAGCGAGGAAAACTTTCGACACTGTAATACACGACGCCGTCCTGCCCGACATAGGCGTGACCGTTTGCGATCAGCTGCGCGATCATCTCCTGCATGGTGTCGATATGTTGCGTCGCGTGCAGAATGTTGTCGGATTCGAACGCGACCTTGACACCCAGAGTCTGCGCGTCCTGCAGAAATGCGTCGGTATAGAATTTCGCAATCTGATACGGATCGTCGGGATTCTGGACGGCTCCTTCCGGTACTTTGCCGGATTTCTTGTCTTCTTTCACACGTCGTGCAGCGGCCTGCATCTTGTCTTCACCACCACCGTCGGCACTGGCATCGTCGGTCATGTGACCGACGTCCGTAATGTTCATGACGTGATGAACTTTGTGGCCGAAGAATTCGAGAGTACGACGAATTATGTCAGCGAACAGGAACGAGCGGAAGTTTCCGATGTGTGCAAAGTCGTAGACCGTCGGTCCGCAGCTGTACATTCGCACGCAATCCGATTCGACCGGCTGAAATGTTTCGGTGGTGTTGGTGAGCGTGTTGTAGAACCTGATTTCCATCGTTCCGTCTCGGGGGAAGTGTGCGGCGTGCGGGGGTGAATGGCTCAAGGCCAGTGCGTCGCGCGAGGATAGTAAAACGGCGACGTTGAGTGCAGTGCGGATCGGGGACGTGGTGCGCAGATTCTCGCGAACTGTTAGTCGTTCACTATCTGCTGCAGCTCCGCCAAAGCCGAATCAACGCGGTCAAGGACGTAACCTGCCTGATCCCGAGACCCTTTCCCGGACCGCCGGTCGCGCAGAATCCTGGCGGGAACACCGACCGCGATGCAGTAGTCCGGCACCGGGTGCAGGACGAGGGAACCCGCTCCGACGATGCAGTGTCTGCCAACGCTGGCTGCAACGATCGCTCGTTCACCCAGCCACGAATTCTGCCCGATCGTGACTGGTTCATAGCGACCGACCTGGTCTCGAATCGGCACGTCCAGGAGAGCTGTCCCATGCTGATGGCATCCATTCATGATCGACACATGTGATGCGATCAACACGTCTTTTTCGATCGTCACGGATCCAATGGAGCAATAGTTTCCAATGTAGACTCCCGAGCCCAGGGAGACATCAGCATCCGAGAAGATCGTGCCGAATCCGATATGGCAATCGCCCGCACAGTCCCGCATTGTAAAACGGAAGAACGCGTTTCGCAGATGTACGCCGACCAATCCCGGTATCAGACTCAAAAGCTGCGACCAGCCGGAAAACGCACGATCGCTCCCCGCCACGATAGCGTGCAAACGGTAGCACAGGACTGATGGCAGCATAATGCCTATGCAGATCAACTGGAGTACGCTTTTCGCGAGCTTGCGAAATCCGCCTGCAGTGGACGCCTGCATTTCCACATGAGAATGTTCAGGGCATGGCTGCGATTCCGCCTGACGATGCCGTGATTGCCACCAGTGGATGCCATCTTTTCCCAGCAGGAGAATTGCCCAGATTCCACAGCAGACAGTCGATGCCAGGAGTTGACCTGTGCATCCCAGATGCGGAAACACATAGAATCGGATGGCGACGTAACTGATGCATAAGCCAGTGGCTGAGGCCAGACTCTGTCGCCAGGGATATGCCAGCGGACGCACTTTGCGACATAGATAGAGCGTCGTAAACGAATACGCCGCATAGGTGGCCACACCGGACCATGCCGCACCCCAAAGTCCCAGACGCGGAACAAGCAGAGCGTTGCATGTCAGATTCGTGATCACACCCGCGATGCTCCCGGGCACGAGCAGTCCTGTTCGCTTCGCCAGCAGTGCCGGCACTTCAAACTGAATCTGCAGGCCATACACAAACAGTGCCAGCAGCAGCACGGCGATCAGTTCAATCGCGGGGCCAAAGGCGTCCGGGGTCAATAGTGGCAGGACCGGATGGACCGCCAGAGCCGCCCCCAGCAGCAGAACTCCCAGGCCGGAAACGAACCAGCCGAAGACCTGCGTGAACACTTCGTCGGCGTTCTTCTGGCGGTTGATGTCATAGATGGCGACCTGCCAGATCGATGAAAACGGCAGCAGGCACAGCGTGTTGACAGCAAAGCCAATCTTATGGGCGAAGGCGTAGACACCCAGATCGCTGGCACTCACAAGGAACACCAGAATAAATCGATTCGCTTCGTGCATCAACATTGCAAGAAACGCAGTCACCATCAGCGGTGCGCTGAAGCGAAGCAATTGTTTTGCAAGTGAAAAACTGAACTGATAAGGCCCGCGCGTGCCAACAAAGACACTCAGCAGCACCAACGTGTGAACGACCGATGCCAGCAGATTTCCCAGCAGCAATCCTTCCACGCCATACTTCATTCCCACGAGGAACCAGACGTTCAGACAGACGTTCAGCAACAGGCGTCCCAGAGAGATCATGACAAACACGCCTGACCATTTCAGGACGCGCAGGTAACCATCGACAAGTTGACCGATCAACTGGACCAGGATGGTTGCCAGCGTGAGGGTATACAACCAATCGCCGTCGGCCACACTTCGCAGGGTGACACTGACGAGTGTCTGCCGACCCAGCCAGAGTGGTATCAGCACAACAACGGAGGCAAACGTCACCCACGTCAGACCGGTCCACCATGTTCGATCGTGATCTTCTTCAGTAGGTCGTTCAAAGTGAAATCGAGTCACAGCGGCGACCATGCCACCGCCGATCATCAGTGCCAGAATGGCAGCAGTCGTATCAAGAATCCCGACAACTCCATAGTCAGCGGGCGACAGACAATTCGTATACAATGGCAGCAGCAGAACCGACACCAGTCGAGTCAGAATCTGACCGATGGCGTAAATCGAAGAGTGTTTCAGCAGTTCCCTGAGCGGCTTCATGAATGAAATTCGATGCAGCGGAGTGGCACTGGTGCCCCTTCTGTGTGCAGATTCCTGACTCACACGCTGGCCCGGACGGGGCTCGTGCTTACTTGCCAAAGCTAGGTCAGGGGTTTCCTTCGTCACGCGCGTTGCAGATTGGCAACGCGAATCGAATGAACATCACCCGCACTGTGTGCCGATTACTCCGACTGTGCACGGGCTGTCGTCATTGCCGATCGTCCGTTCCGCAGACAGGGTGCGGTGCGCCCGGCATCGCCGAAAAAAGAACAGTGGCTGCATCTGTCGTGCTGTTGCTGGAGTCCGAGTGATCAGCATCGGGATCAGAAACAGACCCCGTATCGACCACCCGCTGGCGTAAAAAGATGATTTACGCTGAACCTGCTGCGCGACATTCGGGGCCGTCAGAACTGCTGGCATTGGGCTGCGAAAGCGAGGAAAACAGCAAAACAGCGGGATGCCATCGCCGAAATCCCGAAATTCGTCCGTGAATCTGTCAAGGATCGCAATATGGGGTTGCTATTGCGGTTCCGTGCGGGTAGCGTCACGAAATCTGAATTCGATTTAGACTCCTATTCAGCGTTTGGAAGGCTGCCGTGTGGCAGCAACACTGGTGTTTTGTTAGCTGAAAAGCTCAAGGGTTTCGTGAATGAGTAAGAACATTTTTGTTGGTAGTCTCGCGTGGGGCACTACGTCAGAAGGAAT
>JAYUVA010000607.1:0-4966 GCA_043754375.1 Candidatus Kuenenia sp.
GGATTTCAACGAGCGACATCGAGCTTCCGCTCGAGTGAGCGGCTCCATTGGGTCAGAGGGAAGCAGAGGGCGAAATAGATGCAGGCGACGGTGATGAAGACCGCGAAAGGCTTGTAGGTGCCGGCCGCGGTGAGCTGGCCCTCGCGCGTCAATTCGACGAAGCCGATGGTCGCGGCGAGCGAGGTGTTCTTGATCAGCTGCACCGCGAAGCCGACGGTCGGCGGGATGGCGATGCGCACGGCCTGCGGCACGATGATCCAGCGCAGCTGCTCGAGGAAGGAGAGGCCGAGCGAGCCTCCCGCCTCCCATTGCATGCAAACGCTGCGCAAGCGGCAGCGGAACAATCGAATCGGCAGTACCGTGAAATTGCAGCACCGGACAGGTGACGTGAGGAATCTTCAGATCCGAACGACAGCGATCAATCAACACCAGCCTGACAGGCAACCACCAGAATCGATTGCGTGCCGCATCCAACATGGATGAAAACGTGGAAACCAGGATCAAGCCCCCAGGCTGTTCACCGTGTTGACAAACTGTTGACGCCAGCTTAACGCTTACGCCACCACCCAACGATTCCCCGGCAATCACAATCTGATCCGGCCTGTAACCCAATGTCTGCGTGGCATACTTCCATGCAGCAGACGCATCTTCAGTCAGAGCCTTTTCAGACGGTTGCCCTTCGGAATCCGCATAGCCTCGATAGTCCATTGCCAGGACATCGACGTTGATGGACCGGAAGAGTTCATACCACGACAGCCGTCTCCCGCGGTGACTGCCGTTGCCATGAAAAAAGAGCATCAGGCGATCGCCGCGATCCTTTTCTGCCTGGAGAAACCAGCCCCGGATTTTCTCATTGCCGCCGGAGACAATTTCCACATCCGCTGCTTCGGCGAATTTTCCAATCGTCATCGGAAACTCAGCCACAGCCAATGTCTCGGCCCGACCGGCAGGATACATCATCGTTCGCTGAAACCATGTGAACAAGGCAATCACCGACAGATAGAACAGCAGAACTCGCTTTGCGATATGCATCGTCCGCTCCCGCCAGCGAATTGGTTTCGGTATTGAATCCACAGAGACACCAGCCCGTGCGCGACAATCCATCCGGAGTTTCGCGTTAATCGCTGGGGCTCGATTCCAGAAACCGAGCAAGCTGATGAAAATCGCTGCCCGGCGGAATGAAGCGTACCACAGTCACCAGCGTCTTCGGATCCACAAGCTTTTCGAATGGTACGTAATGCAGATCCAACTGACCAGACACCGAGACCATGACACCATTGTGTTTCTTTTCGCACAACGCTCGGTAGGCCCCGACGCCAAGTTGACTGCCCAGCATCACGTCGAAGGCGTGAGGTCGGGCACAACGGCATTCGTAACCCAGTTGCAGGCCTGTCACTTTTCGTTTCAGGCCAGTCTGCTTTTGGAATTCTGCGGACACTTTTTTCGCAAACATTTTTCCCAGATCCACGTTAGCGACGGAAATGTGTCCGTGATCATCGCGCGGAACATCCTTCAGAATGTCATCGGAGAGAAACTCTGCCAAGCCTTCGGCGAGGACCACAACGCCGTACTCTTTGCCCTCTTTCTCCTGTCGATGCCGCATCATCCGCACGATTTTCTGGATCACCATTTCTGTGTCCATGACCTTGCGCTTTGGTGATGAATCAGACGACAGATATTTACCACTCATATCTTCGACACTCAACACCATATTCGCTTCGCCGGCGATGGCCGCACCGTAAGCCAGCCAGCCTGCACTGCGGCCCATGCTTTCGACAATGAAGTACGACCGGGCAGCTTCAGCATCCGCATGCAGATTGCGGATCTCCGTGCCCAGTGTTTCAACGGCAGTGAAGTATCCGAACGTGAAGTCGATACCCATGTAGTCGTTGTCGATCGTCTTCGGCACGTGCACTACCGGCATGCGTTTGAGCTCGCTCGGCAAACGATCCTGATACATTTTGAGCTTGTTTGCGGTCTTAAGCGTGTCGTCGCCGCCGATGGATACCAGCGCATCCACGCCAATGGATCGCAGTGCGTCGTAGACACGCTTCATGGGAGCTGCTTTCTCCGGATCTTCCAGGTGTTCCGGGGCCGTAATATGCTTGCCCGGATTGGCTCGAGCCGTGCCGATGATGATCCCTTCTTTGCTGCGCGTGCGGCGGAGTGATGGCTCCGTCAGATTTTTGTAATGCACGCCTTCGACCAGCGGAGTTGCCGGTGAGTATTCCATCAGGTTGGAATAGCCATACCGAATTCCGACCACTTCAATTCCCTGGCGAATAAACGAAATTGCACAGGTGGAAATAACCGCGTTAGCTCCGGGAGCCGGACCGCCGGCAAACAACAAGGCGACGCGTTTGATACCGTGAGACATGAACAGAATTCCTTGAGAATTTCAGAAGTGAAATTTCAGATTTGAGATATGAAGCTTTCTGACTCTACCGGATTCTGCGTCGTCGAAGTCCATGCTGCGTTGCATACTATATTCCACGCCGTCAGATCTGAGGTTTTGCGAGCGGCAAAGCGGCTTGCGGGGTGTTGATTTAATGCAGGTTGTGGCGTTCTCGTTTAACCCTGAGCCGCAGGCGACGGTTTCCGGTGACGCCGTCGCCTGCGGCTTTTGAAGTTGCGCGTTTCAGGCCCGGAGGGCCGACATATCCAATGCCGGTGGCGTGAGGCACCGGAAAACGAGAACCAATAATCAGAGGGCTGAAGGGCCGGCACACTGGCGACTGTGTCGGCCTTTCAGGCCTGAGTCGCGGTATTTTCCGCATTCCGGTGGCTCACGCCACCGGCTGACGATGTGCCGGGCTTCCAGCCCTGACAAAATGTGCAACTTCAAAACCTGCGGCTCAGGGTTAAACAAATTTGCTGGCTGTGCATACTCAATCAACAGACCGCTGGCGCCTTGCGGCTCACTCAACAACACGTCCCTCAATCCTGGCCACACGGAGTATAACTAAAACGTCCGTTCCACGAACGTCGTATCGACGGAAAAGTCCACGAAGTTGGCATGATTGAACATGCGTTTCGCCAGCGGCAACGTCGTGGCGATGCCTTCAATGACAAATTCACGCAGACAGCGACGCATGCACTGAATGGCCTCATCGCGGGTTGGTTTATACACAATCAACTTGCCGATCATGGAGTCGTAGTACGGACTGATCGTGTAACCTTCGTAAACGTGTGAATCAAATCGCACGCCTGGACCGCCAGGAAGTCGCAGCTTTGTGATCGTACCAGGACTACCACGAAAATTATTCTCCGGATCTTCCGCGTTGATGCGCAACTCGATCGCACAGCCAGTGTGCCGAATGTCTGCCTGCGTAAACGGCAATTTCTCTCCCGCTGCGATCAGGATCTGCTGCTTAATGAGGTCGATGCCCGTGACAAGTTCTGTCACCGGATGTTCGACCTGAATTCGCGCATTGACTTCGATGAAGAAGAAGTTGTAGTTCTTATCGACAATGAATTCACAGGTGCCGGCATTCGTGTATCCGGATTCGCGGACCAGATTGACCGCACACTCGCACATGCGCTGTCGGACTTCTTCCGGCAACTTCGGAGCCGGGCTTTCTTCGATCAGCTTTTGATGACGCCGCTGCATTGAACAGTCGCGTTCAAACAAATGCACGACGTTGCCGTGATTATCGGCCAGGATCTGTATCTCGACATGGCGTGGACGTTCGACATACTTTTCAATGTACACTCCGGCATTCTTGAACGCCTTTTCCGCTTCAGCCGAAGCCGCCTGCAGTCCAGCACGAAGGGAGATCTCGTTACCGGCGACACGCATGCCTTTACCACCACCGCCAGCCGTCGCTTTGATCAGTACCGGATAGCCGATGCGATCCGCTACCTTCACCGCTTCGTTGACATCAGAAACCAATCCGTCGCTGCCAGGAACGCAGGGCACGCCAGCTTTCATCGCGATTTCACGAGCACTGACTTTGTCGCCGAGCTGTTGCATGGCCAGCACTGGCGGGCCGATGAATTCAATGTTACAGCTGCGGCAGACTTCCGCAAAATGAGCGTTCTCGGCAAGGAATCCGTAACCCGGATGCACGGCCTGCACGTTGCCGATTTCTGCAGCGCTGATGATGCGGTTGATCTGCAGATAGCTGTCGGATGCCGGAGCAGGTCCGATGCACCATGCTTCGTCGGCTAACTGCAGATAGTGCGAGCCGCGATCTGCTTCGCTGTAAACCGCAACCGTTTCGATTCCAAGTTCGCGGCACGCGCGTATGATTCGAAGGGCAATTTCGCCGCGGTTCGCAATCAGAATTCTTTGAAACATGTGATAACCGTTGTGAGAAGCCTGAGAACGTGAAACTGTTGAATCGGAACCTTCGGAATACCAACCTGGTGCGTGGAGGAATGCAGAGTCAGAACATTCGATTAACCCCGAGCCTCAGGCGATGGTTTCCGGCCACGCCGTCGCCTGCGGCTCAGGGTTAAACGACGAAATCAACAACCCGCTGACACCGATCTGCTGAATTCCGGGTTGTCCGGATTACGTTGGTTCGATGCGAAACAGCGGCTGTCCGAAACCAACCGCGTCCCCGTTCTCCACAAGGATCTCGACAATGCGGCCGGATTTTTCTGCCAGAATCTGGTTGAACACCTTCATCGCTTCGATCATGCAAATGACGGTGTCCGGTTTGATCACTGTGCCGACGGCCACAAACGGCGCGTCTTCCGGGCTGGCCGCAGAGTAGAACGTCCCCACCGTTGGTGCATTGATTGTCACGCCAGCCGGAACTGCTGCTGCCGCTGCTGTTGGAGCGACTACCGGAGCCGCTTGTGGTGCCATCGACGGCAATGCATATCCCTGTGACGCTGCCGGCTGAGCAAAGGCGACGCGCGGCCCACGGCGGATTTTCCATGATTCGTCATCGTTCTGGAGATTGATTTCAGAAACGTCGAATTTCTCCATCAACTGCAGCAGCTTTCGAATCCGGTC
>JAYUVA010000608.1:0-5792 GCA_043754375.1 Candidatus Kuenenia sp.
TTTCATCTCTTAGGCTGGCTGATAAGGCCAACTTTACCGAGACCTGCCCGCTCCATCATCGAACGTCAGCGTGTTGTCCTTAGCCGATGCGTATTCGCAATCGGTTTGCCGAACAACGGCGTTTTGCCAGAGCTTGACGACCGGCAAATCTTCACGATTTGCCTACAGATCGTTTGTGCCACAGATGAAAGTAAAAGTCACGCGAGGGTGTCCGATCTCGAACACAAATCTTGACTCAACCTCTGGACAATTCCATCAATACCGTGATACGTAGTGAGGAATTGAAAACGATAAAAGGAGTCAACAATGGACGAAACAAAAAAGAAACCCACAACCGCCCCAGTAAAAACCATCCGCCACGGTGCCATCGCCGCATCCATCTGGAAACGCCAGGCCACCAGCGGCTTCGAATACTTCGACTTCACCGTCAGTCGCTCGTGGAAAACATCCTCCACCGGCAAAGAAGGCTATTCCAGCAGCTTCTTCGTTCGCAACGCTGACGAATTGCAGGCTGTGATTCAGGAAGCTGCCGACTGGATTGAAAGCCAGCAAGCCAGCCTGCAGGAAAGCAACGATTTCAAAGCCCAGACGATCCTCCAGAAAGCGGCATAGTCTGGAACGGACCGCTATCTTACCGGATAGCGGCCTACGACGTCCCCATGGCGCGTGGCGTGATACTGTGTACCACACTTCATCGAGCCGACCCCGCACCTTACTGCCCCATTCGAGGCAGCATAGATGGTCGGTGTCCAGCACAATCATTCGCCCGCTACCTCAGGCTGATCGGCTTTGCGAATTTCCGCCCCAAGTTTCATGGCTGCAGCGTAAACATGATCGTCCTTGAACGCTCCCGCAACGCATTCCCACCACGGCAACGCGTTCGTGTCAGGCCGTGCATTGTTTTCCAGCTGACGAACCTTCTGTTCGAGTTGCATGATTCGATCTTCAACACTACCCCACGACATGACCTGCCCCTTTTGTTGAAACATTCACTTCAGCATTATCGGAGAATCCCGACTCTCGCGACAAGCCGAAAAGTCCGGAGTCAGCGGATCCCACGTATTTCAGCGGTCTTGAAGCCTCATGAAAGTTTCTTCGTCCGCAACGCCCACGAACGGCACGCCGTGATCCAGGAAGCCACCGACTGGATTGAAAGTCAGCAAGCCAGACTGCACGAAAGCAACGACTTCAAAGCTCAGACGATCCTGCAGTATGCCCACTATGCAGCTAACGACCGCTACGCAGCTTTCACGACAGAAAGTTCAAGTCCATACGACACGGCGCGGAAGACATCGGCGTATTGTATGCGAGTCTTCGGTACTGGGTTGCTCAGCACGAGGTTGATGTAGGGACTAATCCTCTCTTCGTATGTTGCAGTCCATTCCACAAGATAGTCTGGTGGTATCATTAGGAATGCGGTTTTCAAGGCCTTCGTAACTGCCTTGGCAATCTCGTTTGCTTCAGTAGGAATGGTTCCTCCCAGAAGTTCATCAGCCAATCCTGCGAACGCCTTCGCGAGACACTTGGCGCCAATGGGATCGCCAATCTCATCACCCCAAGTGGTGACCTGCCCGCAAAAATGCGCGAGAGGACCGGATGGTCGCGCAGCGGCAAATGATGCCAAAGCCGCGACCAACTTCTTGGTTAACTGCTCGACGGAGTCGCTTTCAACGACTGGAATGAGAGCAATCGTTCGGTCCATACGAGTGTATGTGCCAAGTTCGTGAATTGCGTGATAACAATCCAGTTCAGCCCAACGCATGGGAGTCCCCGGGCCCGGCTTCCATCTATCCTTGCCCACGAATATGAATTCCCGATTGGACTCGATGGTCCCGGGCAGTCCTGTTACGCGGCAGTTTCGGTCCCCCGAAAGTTCAACGTTCCAGCCGAGAGTCTTCCCCTTCGTCACCATCAGCTGGTCCATTTGTTCTTCAGCGTTGTATGTGATCACTTGCGCCGTCAACTCATTCGCAGGACCTCCTAACAACACGCAGGACACCTGAATCGCACGGTAGTCCTTTGGGAGGACCCACTCAGTGAACTGTTCGGCCGCGACGGGCTTTTTCAGTAGTGCACTGTTTGAGACGTCGAAGAACGTCTCAACCACTGAGTCCTTCGGGCAGGGCAAGCATGGAAATTCGCTGGGATCAGCTGTGAAGCGTTCGCCGAACATGAACGCCTGATAGTCCATATTCAGCAAAGCGCAGAGTCTTGCAAATTGGTCAAGAACATCGCGATCGCGGGTCAATATCGACGTGGAAACGCCACTCATGACGGCGATCTGCAGGGCGGATGCAACCAAGTATTCATCAGTCCACCAATTTGCATCGCAGCCTCTCTCAACAGCCTTCAGTGCTATTTTTAGTTCGCGGTCAACGAAGTTGGACTGCAACAGTTGTTGTTGCTCAACTTTCGAGGGCGCGTGTCCGTGGCGGACCGTGAACTCTTTCACAATTTCGATTGCCCGGTCCTTTCGCGATGACAAGAGCGTCGTGTAGTACTGCCGCGCGAGCAGACGGTGAGATCCCCACTCCGGCCCTTCAGCTGATACAACCGGGCCATTTGACGAGAGGCCCTTTATGTGAGTTACGACGTCTGCATTACACCTTGGGTTCGACAACCACGGCTGCAACTCGCGGTTGACTGAATCAGTAATCGCCACGCGCTTTGCCAGAATCGCCTCCCAGAAGCGGGTAGGGATTTCGTGCGCAGTAAAAAAACATGTGTCCGGCACGAACACGTGACTTTCTGGGTCAGTAAGAAAGTTACTCGCCAGCGTTTCGTAGTCCGTGGGCACTTTCTTACACGTCACGTCGAGGCCGAGTCGTTGCACTCGGATCCCGGGTTCTGAACGTTCAAGCAAATCTCGAATCGTCGGCGATATCTTGTTGCGATTGACGCCCATGGTTCGTATCCACCCCAGAATGTGCCTACCCATTTGCGTTGACACGCTTTGCGAGCGGAAGTTCACTCGGAAAGGCACCCAAAACTCGAATCAGACCACACCGTCAAGACAACTTCAACAGACCGGAGTTCCAAAACGATGGCGTCTGCTGGTCAAATCGCCGTCTTCAGGAACCCGCAATGCGATTCATTTGATTGCGATCCGCAGATCGTTGCTGATTTGCAGGACTCGCAGATTGCGGTAGACGACGAGCTGTCTTGAGTCATGAACGTGATCGCGGTCCGACCGCCCAAGGCGGTCTACAAGCAGGCCGCGTCGGTCACTTTGACCAACGCAGTTCATCTGACGAGACGAGTCGCCTGCAGCTGGAGAAATTCGCGTGGAAGCGAAACACTTCATTGGCTCGGTCCATCTTTAGGTTGGAGCAGCCCATGTGCCCGCGCAAACTGATCCATCAGAACCATTTGGCGATAGACCTCAAATGTCTTCCCGCCTTTGCCGCTGGATTCCAGATAGAGTCGCTTCTTCATCAATTCAGCGTTTTCGAGTGCCTCGGTTTCAAAGGTGTCCTGTTCGCTCGGCGACATGGCTTCCCAGAACGCCATAAACGCCCGCTGTCGGGAATTCTGTTTTCGGAGTGCTAGACGTTCTCGTTTGGTGCGAACGTTGCTCTCTGCTTGTTTTTGGGCTTCTCGTGACTGCTGGCGTTCATGTCGCTGAATAGAACTCTCGAATCCGGGCGGTAACGCGATCGCAGATGGATTCTTGATGGATTGCACCAGGAATCCGGGGCCGCGTGGTTGGCATCGACTGTTGTACCAGTCGTAGAGTTCCAGCATCTCGCGGATGCGGTTTGAGGGTTGCGACAGGGACAGTTCCTCAGCAGAGGCCGGGCCGATGCCGCGTTTGACCAGTTCACGTTCCAGATTCTGTGGGTTGATGGCGGGGTGAACAAGCGGCGCCGAGGATTCTGCGGAGATCGCTGATGTCACAGAGGGTGCAATGATTGGGCCGTTACGTTTCGCTCGCCGTTCAAAGACAACGAGCCATTTGCCCATGCCGTCCTTACGAAAACGTTCTTCGGGCAACCGCGGCTTCAAATCCCAGACTCGCTCCAATTCTTCAATTCCCTTCAACAATGTTCGCTTCATTTGAGCCGTGTTGTAGTTGGCGGCAAGTCGCACTTTTCTGAGTCCCAATTCCAGCAGATCAATCTCTACACGGCTGCTGTGGTAAAAGCGTTTGTCGAGAAACCTGTAAAGGCGCTTCGCCACGGGACTGGTCAGGCGGCAGTACATGTTCCAGTCGAGCTGCTTCAGATATCCTGACTGAAAACTGCGAAACAGTACTTCGTTCCAGACAAATCGTGAACAGCCGGGAGCTGCCTTTCCCTGGATGACTTCCCGGCGATAGATCACCAGATTGTCGAATACGCCAAAGTCGCGATTGACCCAGCTCTTATGTTCGTGATCGTAGAAGGCTCGATCGGAAAAAATTGAGAGCCCTTTCCAGCGACGCAGTGACGTGGCCACTCGTTCGTAGTTGCGACTTTCATCCGCCCAACCCAGCAGCCGCAGAATCTCGTACCGACTGAAGGAGACTTCTCGGGTGGCGAAGTCATTCAGGCGGCTTAGCTGGATACAGGCCAGCAGGACGTCGTCGTCTTTGGATGTGGGCAGACCGTATCGGTCTGATCCGGACAGCGTCAGCCGCCTTGGCAGGTATTTATTTTGTTCGCGATCAAAGACCGTGTCTTCCAGCACGACCGTTTTGGTTCCGTCAAGGAATCGGTCGGAAATCGCAGCCAGCGGAAACTCAGCCAGATTGAGTTCATCCACGGCGGAATCAAGAGGCTGGCTTTGTTGTTTCTGCCTGAGGGTCTCTGATGAGTTTTCTTTCACGCACTTTTCACATTGAACAACAACCATCCTGTGTTGTTGTTTATCTATTTAAATAACAAATTAGGGGGGTAAAATTCGCCCATCGTTTCAGGCACTTGCGACCGAAAAAGATGTTTCGTTGTCCGGTAACTGAGCCTCAAAACGTGTTTCATTGTCCGGCAAACCGTGTTTCGTTTCACGGTACTTCGCACACATGAATGTGTCTCATTGTCCGGTAATCCACGAATGTCTCATGGACTTGTTCCACGATCTCGAACTCAGCAAACGCCTCCCCCTATTTCCTCGAGGCCGAACATCGCAGGTTCCAGTGTTTTGCGCAAGAAAATTCTGCAATCGTGCTGGCCAGCATGCTGGCTTGTAACGCATTCCCCGGCGAGCGGTGGGTGTCAGCCGACCGGTACAAGGCTCGTTCAATCGACGCCCGACCAGTACCGGCCAGTTGACACTGGCCGCTCGCCGAATTGTCCAGCAAAAAAAAGCTTGCCAGCTGACCGGCAATCGTGCTTTATTGCCAGCATGATTATTTCATTGGTCAATTCAAAAGGGGGAGTCGGCAAGTCCACGCTGGCAGGCAGTCTTGCTGGCTGGCTTGCAAGCCATGGACGTTCAGTCATTCTTGCAGACTGCGACACACAACAGTCATCCAGCGAATGGATCACGGAAGCACTGCCCGATCTTCAGGTCGTGCGACTCGCAAACGCTGACGCAGTACTTGATGAACTCCCGGCTCTGGCACAGGAAGCGGACTTCGTCATCGCCGACGGTCCCGGCAGTCAGACTGAAACCAGCCGAGCACTGCTGATGTGGGCTGATCTGGCCATTCTGCCCTGCAAGGCCAGCATGTTCGAAGCCCGAGCCCTCAACAAGAACACGGCCTTCGTCCGGCAGGCTCAGGCAATTCGCAAAGGTCCACCGGAAGTGATTGCCGTACTCAGCATGGTCGGTCGTGAATATCGGTTGACTCGTGATATGCGAGAAGCCGCCGC
>JAYUVA010000609.1:0-4362 GCA_043754375.1 Candidatus Kuenenia sp.
AGGATTGGAAACTCCGCAGGCGTCGCCAGCAACAATTGTTCGTACAGGTAATCCAGCTGGCTGTCGTCAACTGCAAGCAGCGCTAAGGCAGTGTGCAACTTTGCCTTGCTGTGAACCTCCGCTGCCTGCTGCTCTTGCCGCAATATCGGCTCAGCCCACTTCCTCAGTTGACCGATCTGACGAACGATCTCCGGTACGTCGGCCAAGTCCGCTTCAAGGAGTCGCCTCACGACCATCTGCGCGTGATACCGGGCCGCCTGCCGCATCATTCGACGCTGCTGCTCGGTCCAGAGTTTGCGGTCTGTGAGTCGGCGAATGCTCGCGTATTCCTGCCAGTCCGGCAATCTCCGACTCTCCGGCTTGGCGTTCCACAATGAGGAACGCTCAGCAAGACGCAGTTCCGCTCGACCACGCGGCGTCTCCATCTGCTTACTCGTCAGCCAGCGACGCAGCGATGGAACCAGGTAATCGTGGGTCAGCTGGTAATAGAGCCGGGTGTCGATCGACGATTTGATGTCGTCGTCTTCAACTCTCTGCGCGTCGGTAGGCGTGATCAGCCTCAATTCCTGGTCCAGAATGCGGATCACGTCCCGGAACCGTTGTGGCTCGTTCGCATAACCGGATGCCTGCAGCAGTTCCTCGTGCGATCGCATGTGGCCCTTAATATCCGTACCTGCTTCCGGTAACAGCGTCTGGAGAACGGCACGCGCAGCCTTCTGGTAAAGCCGGTGCTCCGGTGGTGCGATGTCGGCGCTGAAAGTCTCCTCCAGGAATGTCAGGCCAACACCGGCAGTACCGCCAACTCCCTGGAGTGCCGCCACCGTCCACGGTCGGCTTTTCATCATGTCGGCGAAAAGTGCCAGCCGCACGCAAATGACCTTGCCGTCAAGAGCCAGACCATCGACCGCGTGGCTGAGAAACGTCTCCTGCAGCGGCGATAGTTCGCCCAGGTTCTGAGGCAAGCGTCCATACGCTTTACCGAACTCGGCAAGCACCTTGCGGGCATGCAATGCATCGCATAAATCTACGGCACCGGAGTTCTGACCTTCCAGTAATGGCGTCTCCAGTTCCTTGAACAGGCGTGTTGCCGGGATCCAAAAATCGTCCCGCACCAAAAGCAATGCCTGAACGCGATGCCCGTCACACTGACGGAGCGCAGCAACCAATTCCGTGTTTTGTCGAGCCCCATGGGCGTGGAGCCACTGCTCAAACTGATCGAGTACCAGCACAACTTTGCGGCCAGCGGGGATTCCTTTGCCGCGTCGGATCGTCGAGAGCGTTTCTATAAGCGACGCGCCACGCGGCAGATCCGCGCACGCGCGCCGAAGACCATGCAGCAACTGCGCCTCCGTCTCGTCCGGCGTTGCTTCGAGAGACACGCGGATCACATGGTGACCCAGACGCGGCAGCAAACCGGCTTTAATGAGTGACGACTTTCCGCAACCACTTGGTCCATACATCAGTCCGACGCGGAAAGTCCTGTCGGGATCCGTCTCTTCGAGACGTGTCTTCCAGAATCGCAGCGTTTCAGGAAGCCCGTCCCGATCCCGCGGTCCGGGGAGTAGTTCCAGAAAGAAATCGCTGTCGCTCGCATCGAATGAGCGCAGCCCTTTTGGAACAATCTTCAATACCGGGGAAGCGATCGGATCGGCAGTCGGAGTATCGGACCAATGTCGCAGGTCGTCGGCAAAATCGACAGCGCACGAGTAGCGATCGGCAGCCCGTTTGGACAGAGCCTTCAAGCAGATCCGTTCCAATTCTCCGGGGATTGCCTCGTTACACTGCCGCAGTGGCTTCGCCTCGACCGTCGCGATCTGCTGCAACAACTCATGCCAATTTCCGGCAGCAAACGGCCTCGCGCCCGTGAGCAGCTCGTATAAGACAACACCGAGACTGAAGATGTCCGAACGACCATCGACGAGATGTCCTTCGCCACGCGCCTGCTCGGGGCTCATGTAAACAGGAGTTCCAGCGATTCCCTGCGTTTTTCCGAAATCTTCGTCCCGCAGCGCCAGGCCAAAGTCTGTGACGTAAGGGCAGCCTCGGCGATCCATCAGAATATTTGCCGGTTTGATGTCCCGGTGGACCAGTCCACAATTATGCGTGTGCTGCAGTGCTTCGGCCACCTGCGCCACGACGTGTGCCGCCTGATCAAACGTCATGGGTTGCTGCTTCGCATAGGTTCCCAGATCGGTCCCGTCGATCAGCTTCGACACTGCATAGCAGGAGCCGTCGTCGGTCCGGCCGACATCGTAGGCTGGCACAATATGCGGGTGATCGAGGCTGGCCACGATGCGAGCTTCAGCCAGATATGCGTCCGCATCCTCCGGCTTCTTGAACCGTGCCTTTGTGGGCACTTTAATCGCCACCAGCCGCTGCAGTTCTTCGTCAAAGCCGAGATAGACTCGGCCAAATGCACCTTCACCCAAAACGCGGTCAAGCCGATACCGGCCTTTCTGCTGAACGCCGATGGCTGTGCTGCTGATATAGCTCGCCGCCGCCTCGCTTTGAAGAATCCCTATCTGCGTTTCCATCAGAGCGGCAGCGCGGGCGTCAGGGTTTCCGGGTGTCGGATCATCATCCACCTGTTCTGGAAGTTCTCTGAATGCCGCGATGAGATCGGGAAACCTTGTTTCGATCTCGCGACTGCCAAGCGGTCGATTCGTTAGTCGTCTCGCTCGAAATTCTCCGATTGCCAGCTGACGTCTCAAATCCACAATGGCCGACAAATCTGGCAAGCCAGCGAAGTAATCTTCAACCTGCAGCGGGCTGTCGGTCCGCCAGCGTCGCTTTTGGTCAACGAGCAGCATGGCAAGCAGTTGATCCGCATCCGCAGCATTCTGCTGTTGCAGAAAAGTGAATACGTCCGGCGGTGTTGAAGCAGAATTCCAAAGCTGCTCAAATTGTTGAACCAGTGGCATGTGGGCACTTCCGCTGCGTACCTGCGAACGTCAGCAACATTGTTCACCATCAACAAAAACGCATTAAATAGGGTGACCGCCACATCACCGGTCACCACACGTGCTGAAAGCATCCATCGATGCGACTCCGATTCTACAGGCTCGAAGATATTGCGTCTATTCACAGTGTTTTCATGATGTTAAGACACTACCCACAGGATTCAAAGCACCAGCGGAGAAGTTACTTCGTTTAACCGCGTGCCCATCGGGCCGCGCTTCGCTGCCAATCGCGGGGCGTTGCCCACGCGGTTAAACGATATTATGCCAAACGACTTCTGCCGAGGCGCTTACATGAATAATCCGGGTTTAACCAGCGCGGTCTGGAATGATGCCCTAGAGTCATTATCGCTGAATGCGATAAGCGTTCAGTGCGACGTGTAGTTTCTGGCCACTGATCATCTCTGCCACCAACCTGCCGGTGCCGGTGCCCATGGAGATCCCGAGCATGCTGTGTCCCGCAGCAACCCAGACGTTTTTGAATCGCGGTGAACGGTCGATGAATGGAATTCCGTCGGTTGTCATCGGACGCCAGCCGTACCATTCTTCTTCGACCGGATCAGCAATGGGCTCAATCAGATACTCGGCGGCACCGGATCGCAGATAGTTCAGACGCTGCTGATTCAGAGTTGTGTCATAGCCTGCGAATTCCATCGTGCTGCCTACACGATATCCGTTGTCGAACGGTGTGATTGCAACGTGACACTCTTCCAGAATCATGGGATACTTTGGACAGATTTTCGGTCGCGCCATCGTGATCGAATAGCCCTTGCCTGGCTGAATCGGCAGCTTGACGCCCAGTGATTCTTTCAGCAGCGGCGTCCACGAACCGGTTGCGACAAGTACTTCATCGGCTTCAAGTTCCGCATGACTGGTTTCCACGGCGGTAGCCTGATTGCCCGCACTTCTGAGACTCTTCATTTCGCAGTTTTCGATGACACGCACGCCGCTTTCGTCCAGCAATCGTCGCAGTTCAAGCATCAGTCTATCCGGACGCAGATGGGCATCGCAGCGATAGAGCCATGCCCCGGCAAGACCGGGTTTCAGTGCCGGCTCAAGCCTGGTCAGCGCAGGACCCGCCACTGGTTCGGCGGGCATTTGAAAATGTTTCCGCAACCATTCGTCGGTCTTTGCATACGCATCGAATTCGTGCTGATCGCGATAGACAAACAGCAGGCCATCCGTGCGCCATTCGACCTGCATGTTGTGCGTTTCAATCAGCTCACGATACAGCGCGGCGGAAGACTGCAGCAAAGGATGACAGGCCAGCCCTGCCTGCATCATGTCTCGTTCGTTGCAGCGACCGGCAAACTTCAGCAGCCACGGCCACAGACTCAGGATTTTCTTCGGTTCAATCCGCAACGCCGTCTGTCGGCTGAGCATTCCCTTGATGCCTTTGCCGATC
>JAYUVA010000610.1:0-3661 GCA_043754375.1 Candidatus Kuenenia sp.
TGCAGACGACGGCACGACAGGTTCGCCGGTTGTCATGCTCCTGAGCGACGCAGAATGCTGGAATCGACTCCCTGAGACCTTATCCGGTTCCGGTCAGCCGTTGCCGTCGTGGGCGCGTGCCGTCGCCATTCATCTGCCGCGAACGGCGGCGGCGATGCTCAAGCTGGATTTTGCTCATCGGACGATGAGTCCGGTTGATCCCATCCTCCGCGCGAAGATGCGCTGGGTGATTGCCGACGCCAATCACTGTGACTATTCCGAAGCGTATGCCATCGCTGACCTGAAGCGCGTCGGCGCGACCAATGAAGTGATCCGTGATCTCACCGGAAATCCGGACGCCTGGCCTGAAACTGATCGTCAGCCGCTGGAGTTTGCCCGATTGCTGACGGTCGCTGCGCCCACGATCCCGGATTCGATGTTCGAAGAGCTGCGGCATGAATTCGGCGACAACCAGGTGGCGGCGATGGTACTGCTTGCGGCATACGGCAATTTTCAGGATCGCATTGTGCTGGGATTGCAGCTGCCGCTGGAAGAGCAAGGGCCGCTCGCACCGATTGACGTGGAGTTTGCAGAGGGTGCCCTCCAGATTGCTTCACTTATTCCACCGCATGGCGAGGTGCCGACACTGCACGCTGCCGACAAAGATGTGATTCCCGACGACGCTGACTGGGCTGCCATCTCGTTCGATGAACTGCAGACACGGCTTGAGGAACAACGCGACCGCAAACCCAGGCTGCCTATTCCTTCGTGGGATGATGTGAAGGGCAAACTTCCACCGGCCATGGCCGCTCGACCGACGCGGATCGTGTGGAGCTTGATGACATACGGCTACGCGTCGGAACTGCAGATTCCCTGGAGCATCGCCACACGCACAATGTGGGCCGAATTGCCGGGCGATCGGGTTTTCGAAGAGAGCCTCTTCTGGATTCAGACACGTACGATCGAATGCAATTACTGCATGGGTCACTGTGAAATGCTGCTGGAAGTTGCAGGCCTTGATAAGCAGGAAGTCGCGGAACGAACCAGCCGGTTGGCCAGCAACGACTGGTCCGCGTTTCCGGCGGAAGAACAGCGAGCCTACGCATATGCAAGGAAACTGAGTAAAGCCCCGTGGACGCTGACCACTTTAGACTACCGGACACTCGAACAGGATCTCGGCCCTGCCAAAGCCATGTCTACGTTCTGGTGGCTCTGCCGAGGCCTGTACATGACGCGCATTTCCGACGGCTTTCAGCTGCCATTGGAACGCGAAAATGTGTTTAGCAATCACTGATTCCCATCGCGGCAACTGGCGATGGACGAGAACGTGCGACTCAGAGGCTGACTGACCGTCCCAGTCCCGGTATCCCGCATCGGAATCACCGAGCGTCATCCGAATGGCATCGCCCGCGAAGAATTCCGCGCCGTTCGTCGAAGACTGAGTTCCGCCCGTGGCAGCGCCGATGCCATTTGCTCCCGAACACATGCCTCGACCACCACCACGCGGACCGCCGCCGCCCGTTCCCCCACCGCGCTGTGCGCAGGCATGGAAATGTTCCACGACGCGCGGTCCATTCGCAACTGAGGCTGAACGCGTTCCACCTTGGAATTGGCAATTGGTCTTCTGGACCAGTAGGTCTTCACTGTTGATGTTGGTGAAGGCCATGAGTGATGACTCCTTGGGTGCGAGACAGAAAATCAACAGTCAACTCAAATATCAGTCCCACAAATAGCGTTCGTCGTAATCGATTTCGTGGCGTTCCAGCAGTGAGAGAAACTCCTCCTTGAATGTCCTTCCCTGGTGGTGTTGCCTCATGAAAGTGCATGCATAATGCATAATGAAAGTGCGTGGCACCTGTTGTGCCCCTTGCACCTGTTGTGCCCCTCTGGCACCTGTTGTGCCCCTCCTGTTGTGCCCTGTCAAGGTAGAGTTTTAGGGTGGCCGGGATTGGAGAGCACCAGGAGTCTGTCTGAATGCCGCTGTTTTTGTGAGCGCCTTGCGGATCACAGTTTTTGAGTATTGGGACAGACGCCTGGCGGTTGAGTCAATTCACGGCGGCTGGACTATTCCGGTTGGGCAGTTCTTGCGGATTATTCAGTAAGGATTGCCGCAGAGTGGCCTGTCGATTGTGACAGTTGCAATCCTTGTGTCGGCCGGAGTCGATACATCCCTCAAAGTTGTTGCAACTCGATCACAAGGATGAGTCGATGAGAAACCTGAGAACGATCGCCGTCGGCGGAAAGTTGTGTCTGTTTGCCGGGTTGATTCTTGGGGTCGCTGCGAAACCGGCGGCCGCTCAGTTTGGGCCCATGCTGTCTGCAACTGGCCCTGTCAATCGTTCAATGGGAGGCGCTTCGACAGCGGCGCCCCTGTCAGCGAGTGGCGCGTTGCTGTGGAACCCCGCGACTCTCTCAGGGCTGGACGGCCCGCAACTGGACGTCGGTGCCGAGTTGCTGTTTCCGCAGACAACCCTCTCATCAAGTTTCGGCCCTTTCTCGGGCATCACGGGTAACGAGGACTCGGTATTCGCGCTTCCGACGATCGCGCTGTCCTATCGGCCGGAACAATCACCATTTACGTTCGGCCTGGGAGTATTCGCGGTGGCGGGCTTCGGCCTGGATTACCCCGGCAGTGCGCCAGCACCCGGTGGAAATCCCATCCTTTTTCCGCAATCGATTGGTGGCCTGGGGCCGGTCTTTTCACAGTACCAGGCTTTGCAGATCGCTCCAGCTTTGGTGTATGACGTGAATGAACAACTCGCGGTGTCTGTCAGCCCACTGCTGGATATTGGTATGTTGCAGCTCGATCCTTCAGTGATCAGCACACCGAATGCGAATGGAACTTATCCACCAGGCATGCATTCTCGCTCGGCGTGGGGTGCTGGCTTCAGCGTCGGTGCCTATTACAAGGCTGGCGACTGGGGATTTGGTTCGTCTTACAAAAGTCCCCAGTGGTTCCAGTCGTACCGCTTCAACTCGGCCGACGAATTCGGTATGCCTCGTACAACGGAATATAACCTGGATCTGCCAGCGACTGTGTCGGTAGGTACCTCGTACAAAGGCATCGACCGCGTGTTATTGGCTGCGGATCTGCGATACCTCGACTTCGCGAACACAAACGGCTTTGGTGATTCCGGCTTTGCTCCCGACGGATCACTCCGCGGTGTTGGCTTTGAGAGTATCGTTGCCGTCGCGATGGGGGCTCAGTACCAGCTCACCGATGCAACTGCAGTGCGACTGGGCTACAGCTGGAATGAGAATCCGATTCCTGCGAGTCAGACGGCGGCCAACGTCGCTTCACCGCTCACCATCCAGCATGTGCTCTCTGCCGGTGCATCGTATCAGGTGACGGATGCATTCTCGTTGTCACTGGCCTACTCGCATGGCTTCGAGAATTCAACCACCGGCCCGATCGTGCTGCCTGGCGGCGCGATCCCGGGCACATCGATCACGAGCGCGACTTCCGTCGATATGATCATCTTCGGGGCAACGGTCAGGTTCGGCGGCCCGAAACGCTGCACTGACACAAAGTGTGGCGATTCTCATTAACCTTCAGCGGCGTTTGTCGGGCTAATGCAGGCCAGGAATCTGTCCCGACACACCAAAACCGTGAGCCCCAAGGCGCTAGCGGTCTGTTGATTGAATCGTTTAACCCTGAGCCGCAGGTAATTCGCCTGCAAAA
>JAYUVA010000611.1:0-6347 GCA_043754375.1 Candidatus Kuenenia sp.
GAGCAGCGGGCGACACATCGCGGTAAATCCCGGCAACGAACAGAATAGAATTCCCTGATTCTATGGTGGGGCAATGCAAAGTGTAAAGACGCCTGCAAAGCCAGACCTGATTTGGTCCCCAGGACCTGACCAGAATGCGAGCGTTATCGCCGCAAAGGAGCGCAAGGATCGCAAAGGGCCTCGGTGCCGGGCAAATCGCAAAGTAGCCGTCACGCTCCGCCGTGACGAGTTGGAACTGGGCCACATGAATGGACAGCCCACGATGATTGTCTTTCAGGCCATGCAGGGGCAGTTTATATAACGCTGTTCTGGTTTGTCATGTCGGATGACAGATGCTCATCACGGCGGAGCGTGATGGCTACATTGGGTGGCGTGCGATGCCCCCGCCCGGTTTTCGAATGCAATCCATTTTTGCGTTCTTTGCGTTCTCTCCCGGCTATTCGTGCGGCACACGATTGTACCTCAGTGGCTTCCATCTAAGAAGAAGACCCGGATATCATCCTTCTTTTCTATTCACAAACACAACACTTCAGAACGCCCCTGGCTCATGAATCCACGCACACGTCTGCAGCCGGAACAACTTCGCAGTCACCGTTATCTGGGGCCTGACGATCTTCGTTCGTTCGGGCATCGTTCGCGTCAGAAGCAATCCGGTTTCTCGACCGACGACTTCAAAGACAAGCCGGTGATCGGCATTTTGAATACATGGAACGATCTGATTTCCTGCCACGCGCATTTCAAGCAGCGCGTGGAAGACATTAAACGCGGCGTCTGGCAGGCAGGCGGGTTTCCCGTTGAGATCCCCGTAATGGGGCTCAGCGAAACCTTCATGAAGCCTACGTCCATGTACTATCGCAACCTGCTCGCGATGGAAGGCGAAGAGGTGCTTCGCACGTATCCGATCGATGCCGCCGTGCTGATGGTCGGCTGTGATAAGACGACACCCGCGCTGCTCATGGGTGCGTTGAGCGCCGATGTGCCATCGATCGTGATGCCAGGCGGACCGATGAATCGCACGGCATGGCATGGCGAACAACTTGCCAGCGGCACCGACGTCTGGCGATTCTGGGCCGAACGCGGCGCGGGTCGGCTGTCGTGCGAGGCATGGTGTCAGCTGGAAGACCATATCGCAGCGTCGCCGGGACACTGCATGACCATGGGTACGGCTTCCACAATGACAGCGCTGGCGGAAGTCATGGGGATGACACTGGCCGGAGCCAGTTCCGTGCCGGCAACGCATTCCGGTCACGCACGCATGGCATCAATGACCGGTCGGCAGGCCGTGGAACTTGCCTGGTTGAATGTGAAGCCATCGGAAATCCTCAACCGGACAGCCTTTGAAAACGCGATCACGACACTGATGGCAATCGGGGGATCAACAAACGCCATCGTGCATTTGATGGCGATGGCCGGTCGGACCGGGGTGAAGTTGACGCTGGAAGATTTTGATCTGGCATCGCAGCGAACTCCCGTACTGGCCAATCTGCGTCCAGCCGGAAAATTCGTGATGGCAGACTTCTTCGACGCCGGCGGCCTGAATGCCTTGCTCGTTCAAATCGCGGATCTGTTGCATCTGGACGCTCAGACCGTCGAAGGCCAGACACTGAGAGCCGCCATGGATGGTGCGGAAATCTGGAATGATGACGTGATTCGTCGCCGAGAGAATCCCATCTGTGCGACCGGCAGTCTGGCCGTCCTGCGCGGCAATCTGGCACCCGACGGATGTGTGATCAAACCCGCGGCTGCGGAGGCCGAACTCTTACAGCATCGCGGCCCGGCTGCTGTCTTTAAGAACTATCCCGATTTGAAAGCCCGCATCGATGATCCGTCACTCGAGTTGACGAAAGATCATGTCATCGTGCTGCAGAACGCCGGCCCGCTCGGGGGACCCGGTATTCCCGAATGGGGCATGTTGCCAATTCCGAAGTATCTGCTGGAACAGGGCGTGCGCGACATGGTACGCATCAGCGATGCACGCATGAGCGGCACCAGTTACGGAGCCTGTGTGCTGCACGTGTCACCGGAATCCTTCGTCGGCGGTCCGCTCGCTCTCGTCCGCGACGGCGACATGATCACGCTTGACGTCTCAGGACGACGTCTGAATCTGGAAATCAGCGACGAAGAATTGGCGACCCGCAAGGCAGCATGGACAGCGCCCGATGCAAAGTTCACACGTGGATACGGCAAGCTCTACTTCGATGAGACAACTCAGGCTCACGAAGGCTGCGACTTTCGCTTCCTGCACGCCGACGGCAGCTACGATGCGGATCCATCGATTTATTGAGGCAGGCCGTTATTCCTGTACCTTGGACATTCATGTCCGAGATATTCGCCAGACGCCGTTGCATTGTCGAACGGCTGTCAAGGCACAACAACCTTCGCGTCGACTTTGTTTCAGGGCCATGCGACGGACATGAATGTCCATCCTACAACTGAGTCGCCGTTATTTTCCCTGTCGCAGATTCTCAAACACATGCAGTAGTGACGGTGGATCAACCATTTCCGCATGGAAGCAGCCTGCGACAATATCCAGGTCCGAATCGCCGTCAATATCGCGTACGACAAGCGATGCGTAAATCGGCAGTCCTCGATGAATGGCGTGCCGAGCAAACTGGCCGTCAGCCGTTTGTTCCAGCCAGATGAGTGCCTGCAGGTCCGTTGGCGTTTTCCCGCGTACAGACTTCGGTGGCAGGAGTGCAGCAGCAATGATGTCCTGATCGCCGTCGCCGTCCAGATCTGCGTTCACTGCACGCAGCACGCCGGGCATCGCGGCAATGTGCTGTGGTTCGAACTTGAGCTGTCCTTCGTTCCGCAGCAGCCAGATTCCGTGGTACGGCTTGATCAGGTACGAATCAAACGTATCGCCGACTGTGTACAGGATGTCGGCGTCACCGTCGCCGTCAATGTCGGTCAGTTCAATACCACTCGACCCGTACGACGGATCAGGAGCCGCGTAGAGCCGGACTTTTCCGAAACCGGACTCTCGATTCAGGAACGCCTCAATGACTTCATGCTCCTGGCTGATCAACGCTACGAAATCCAGTCGCCCATCACCATCCAGATCCGTCACAGGAACATGAATCGTGCCGGGCCTTGAATCGACTCGCAGATCGCGAAATGTACGCTCACCAGTCGGGCTCAGATCATTGAACACAACATGAATGCCGCCAGTTTTGTGCCAGCCAAATTCAGCGACGACAAGATCCTGATCGCCGTCATTGTCCATGTCGGCCGGCTGCACATCGGCAACGCGCCCGATTGAGTCCAGAAGAACGCGCGGCTCCGAGTTTGCATCGCCGGTATCACCGTCTGGAAGCCAGAGCACCTGCCCTTTGCTGTGATCTTCCGGAAGAAAACTGCCAAGATCTGCTACGATGAGATCCGGGCTGCCGTTCTGGTCGAGATCAACGTCACAGGTACCAGCAGGATTCGAACCGATGTGCAGAACCCTTGACTTCGTCGGATCATTCACATCACAGTGGACGACGACTCCGCGTCGCATATCGCTGACCCAGAATTGCGACGGATTCGATTCAGAATCAGCCGGCCGCACCACAGACACGGCGGTAAGTTCGGTTGAGTTCACGGGTACGTCTATCATTTGCAGCTTGAAGTCTAACGGTGAATCTCCGGCTTCAGTCTGGTCGGGTTCTGCAAGCTGCTCGGGCGCTCGTTGCTGATACCACGAAACCACGGAAACCTGAGGTGGCGGCGTGAGATCCTTCCGACCGGATTCATAGTAAAAATTGAACCCCCGACGGACTTCGTCGTACCAGGCCTGCCTGGGAAAGCTGTCTGGCTGCGGCACGGCATGGCAGGCTCCACAGAACGTTTGAACCTGCTGAGTCACCTCAGCGTCCGTAGAAGCGGCGACTTCGCTGTTCTGGGACGAATCTGACGTCTTAGGGTCACCAATTGCCGTGCCTCTTTCCTCTGTGTTTTTTGTACAGCCAGAAAACAACGCGATCACCGCAAACAGCACGATGGCGTGGAGGCTTCGTCTGACGGCACGAATACGGATCGGGTCAATTTTCATTTAGCCGCACCCAATTTGTAATCGCGATTCTGTCATTCCGGAAAACAACTTTGAACAAACCTCATTCTCTATTTAAGACTGTATTGTTGTCGATTTCAAGTCGCCGGACAATTGGCAATCGTTCACGGAGTCCCGGAGTTCTTCTAAATTCAGCTTCGGGACAGTGCCGTATTTCCATGCCGCTCGCCTTTGAACACAGGTGTTTTTCCAGAGGCGGTCATTCGCTTCAGAGACAGCGGCTGTTACAATCCTTGCAGTTCAGACTGTTCGTCGCAGCTGTTCAGAACAGAACGCGGTGTCGGAGTTGTTGGAATGCGGCTGCTCGATTCATTTCGCAGAAAACCCGGTCGCTGGGCGTGTCTCAGCCTGGTTGTGATCGCCGTCTGCTGCGCATCTCCTGCCATCTGCCGGACGACGCAGACAATTCTTGCCGAAAGAGCGTTACGCGAGGACAATGCCGAGACCGCTCTGGAATGGTTGGATTCGATTCCGGAGTGGAACCGCGTCGGAAAGACTCATCTGATCTATGCAAGAGCGCACAGGAAACAGGGGAAGTTCGACCTTGTTCGCGCACATCTCAAGTCAGCATGGGATCTTGGCGTGCTGGTGGAACTGCTTGAGCGCGAGCAGTGGTTGACGCAGGCCCGGGCCGGACAGATGGACGAGGCCGGACCGCACCTGCGACAACTGCTGCTGGACCCGCGTGACAATGGTCAGGAAATTTGCGAATCTTACGTGACGGGGTATTTGCTCAATTATCAGTTTTCCAGTGCCGCCCCGATTCTTGCGGCTTGGGAAGCACAGTTTCCGCTTGATCCACGGCCGCATGAATTGATAGGAGGCTGGCTGCAGGACTCAGAACGCTGGAGTGAGGCAGTCGCATCGTATGAGAAAGCCCTGGAACTGAACCCCGGCAGGACGCAGATTCGCTGCGACATGGCAGTTTGTCTTCGAGAATTACATGAGTACGACAAGGCGAAACTGCAATTTCTTCGATGCCTCAAGGAAACGCCGGACGACAGTCAACTGCTGATTCAGTGGGCCGAGTGGCTGCTGTCGAATGGTCAGGTGAACGAAAGCAAGGCGGTGTTGCTGCGAATCCTGGAACTGAACTCCGAAGATCAGGACGCCCGATTTGCGATGGCAAAGTCTCAATTGATGGAAGGAGCCGCTAAAGATGCCGCGCAGACTCTCGAACAGTTGCACAAGGAGAATCCGTACAGCCTGCCGATTCAGTATTCACTCGCCTCGGCGCTTCAGGCGTCCGGAAGTACCGAACGGGCTGCCGAAATGTACAAACAGGTGAACGAAGCAGAGGAAAAGTTGCGGCGCAAGCAGTTGCTGCTCGACACTCTGATTAAAAACCCGAATGAGCCTGAGGCGCGTTATGAAATTGCCATGATTTCCATGAAACACGAATCCCCCGTTGAAGGTCTTCGTTGGCTTCTGAGCGTCATCTGTCTCAATCCACGTCATGCGCCTGCGCACTCTGCACTCGCCGATTATTATCACGGCATCGGGAAACTCGATTTAGAGGAAAAACATCGGAAGCTTGCGGAATCTTTCGCCGGGGACAAACCGGATTAGAGTCTTACGCTGTTCTATGCACGCACCGTGCGCGCATCATTGTTGCTCGTGTCTCCGACGCGAGTCTTCCCGCCACGGAGTGACGGGCAACTATTGGGTTGCGGACAAAGCCCGCGTTAAGCTTTAAGAGAGGGGGTCAGGAACCAATAGCCAAATGGCCCAAAGGGTGCTCCGCACTATTGGTTCCTGACCCCTTTTTTTTAAGCCACCACGAAAGGATGTGTCCTGTGCGACGAATTGATGTCGATTGTGACCTGAGCTATCAGGTTCGCCAGACAACTGTTTTTCTATTCCAGATTTCCGCCGCCCAAACTTCGCATCAACGGCTTATTTACGGGCAATTCAGCGTCAATCCCCAGGTTTTTATCGAGATATGTCCGATCGGAATGGAAGGGAATCAGCTTCAGCGAATTGTAGTGGAACCGTGTGAGCTGCAGATTACGTATCGAGCCACCGTCGAGTTAACACCCGAGGTTGAAACGCCAACGACGGTCAGTGAATCGAATGCGTCACAGATGCCTGCGGAAGTGCTGACCTACCTGAATCCCAGTCGTTACTGTGAGAGCGACTTATTGTCAAAGTTCGCTTTCGAAGAATTCGGGATGATTCCCCGTGGATTTCTTCGCGTGAAAGCCATCTGCGAATGGGTCGATGCTCATCTTGATTACAAATCCGGCAGTACAAACTCGACGACGACCGCCGCAGATGTTTTGCTGCAGAGAAC
>JAYUVA010000612.1:0-21623 GCA_043754375.1 Candidatus Kuenenia sp.
GCTGCCTGTCTTTCGACAGCTCAGGTTCCCGACGCTGGCTCATGTTGAACGCTCCTGCTTTTGACAGGAGGCGAACCCCATGGGTGGATTTGAAACAGCATCGCTGCTTCTCACCAACTTCGAACTACGACGACCCGATGGCGCTCAAGCTCTTGAGCGCCATCGGGCGTGTCTACATCGCCCATATTCCTGATTCAAAAACGTGAAGAACCATTGGATAGAACGATCAGATTACTGTCCTGCAATACAAAAGCAGTACGATTACTTGATCGAGCCTCCATCGAGCACGGACAAGCCTGTCTCCAGGCATCCGGCTCTACCGGCAGAACACTTGAAAGGTGGTTAATCCTTTCAGCCCTTAGCGTGGTTGGTAGCCACGTTTACCGGGCGTGTTCTCCAAATGGAAAAGCGTCGCAATGCGTTAATTACTCATCAACGACCACAGAGACTATCCAGCCCTGTACGGTCGACAATACCGGCATTCGAAACGCTACTCAAATCATTTCATGTGTCGTTAAATGAGGGTCAGGCGTGCGCCAGACCGAAGCGTTTCGTCCATGAAGAAATGTGATTCGGTCGACGTGACCAACGCTTCGAATGCTGTTGATGGCCAGAGCATTCATGATTTGCCGGACTGAGAAATGGATGGCGGTTGCTCGTCAGCAGCGAATCTGTCTCTCGTAGAGAATTGTGTTCTGAGGTCCAAGGTCTGGAAGTCTCCGTTCTTGCGTCGAATGAAAGTCAGTCCGGGACACTTCGTGGCGGAAGCACTGGCGTCCGACCAACTGGGACAGGCACGTAGGCGGGCTGGTCAGTCATGTAGCGGACAAGGGCTTCGAGTCGTTCCGGGGCGGTAACGTCGTAATACGTGTCACCGACGAGGATGGTCGGCATCGACGACAAATACTTTGTACCAAAAAGAACTGGAATGAACTTTCGATTGTGAAACTCGGAGTCGTATATGTTGCGAGTTATGACTCCTCCCTCCCACTTTACGCCTTTGCCCTTTCCGGGCTCGTCGTCTCCCTCAAACCTCTTGCGGTAAGTTTCGGTAATGAACATCAGTACGAAATCTGAGTCGCGAATCTGCTTGAGCATCCACCTTGGCAGTCCTTCAGGCGGATGCTGCTCAAAAAGATCCATCGTGGCATTGAGGCCATAACGACGCAAATCCTGTGCGAAACGGAGAACCCGGGGCTGGTACTCGGGGGCGTCCGGTTCCCAAGAATAGCTAACGAACACCTTCTTCGGCGGATTATCGCTATTATTTGCTTGCATCGTTGCACTCCCAACGCTCAACGTTCCACCGGCCCCGCCAACGACCATCCCCCGCTTTATCGCGTCATACGCCGCAGCTTTTAGCACAATTCGCGTGAAGCTGAGGCTCCCGACGTCCTCACTCATGAGGCCGTTGAGGAAACTTTTCTCGTCAGCATGAACTTCAGCCGGGTACACCTGTGGCAGGGCCCCCAACGATCGAAGGGCAATACGACAATCGGCTGAATCTGGAGTTTTTGGAGTTGGCACAAGCTCCTCTCGGTCGAGCTTATGCGCGGCTGCGGAGAATAGACACGTTTCCCACGACGTGAAGGCTGGCAGTGCGCTCCGTGCCGAACAAACCGATTGAAGCCACGTTGCAATCGTGGCCTTGAGTTCGGGCTCCCCGCACCTAGATGCCCCAAGAGCAACACCGAGGAGCCCTACGGAGTCGGAAACGAAACCGGCGACCGAGCCGACAATCTTTGTCGGACGCTTACTCAACCAAGTCAGACCTTCGCTCAGATCTGCCTGAAAGGAGCACGCTGGGAACGTCAACTCTGCCAAGAAACCAAGAGCGGCGACGTCCCGGTATCCTCGTGTCCGGCACTCCACCGCAGCAGCCGTGATTGCAATGATGTCAAAGGGGCAGTTGCTCCAGCCGAGCAGCCATGCAGCAAAGCCCTTGTCAGCGAGATCTACGTCTATCGCATTTGCAACCGCCTTCTCCAAGGCTTTTCTGGTGTCGCCGAGAAGGATGTCAGCGCCGGTTGTCATAGGAACCACCTCGTCCAACCGATATGCCCAAGTAATGCTGAAGGGTTCCAATTCGGCAGCGTCGCTAGCTGGCCAAGGAGGCGAGCAATCATCTCTGAGTACTCAATGGTTACCGGCATGCGACACGGGAAAAATCCCTGCCATGAGTGCCCCGCGAAGGCGAACACTTGCCGAGCGAGGTAAACGGGATCAGTGAACGTGGACTCGTGATGGATCTTCATAAGCACTGGGCGGGGAACGCCATCTTCCGGACGTTTCACCTCCCGAAATCCTGTTAACGCGATTAGCACTTCCCGTTCAGAGAGCTGGATGTACTGCCCCCGCGTTGGACCGAGCACGCCTTTCTGCGACTTCGTGCGGTAATCGAATAGTCCTTTCTGTGTGAGATCGAATAATCGGAATGGGTGCTCGTCAACGATCTGCACGAATGCGTACTCGGCTCTAAACTCTCCAAGCTCCGCCATTACTTCTTTAACAGCTTCAACCTCGTCGTTGCAGAACTGCTTGAAGCCGAGATGGAAGACGAGCCTTACCGGGCGATCCGCCCGCCACTGCGTATCCGTCCGCACTTGTTTGATCGCCGCACGTAGAGTCACGAGAAGTTCTTCTCGGTACGATTCGTACGGGGAGGCGGCCGACAAATTCGCAAGGCAGTAGTTTCCGTCGCCCGAGAAAACCGTTGTAATACCGACCACCCTTTGCCCAGGGCCAAGTCGCGAGTCTCCGATCCGAGCGCTCCCAAGCCCAATGACCATCTCTTGCAGTACGGGCTGATCCGACTGGAGCAACCACGGTGTGCCGTTCATCTTCGCGTAACAAGCGAGGCTCAAATTGTTCAATGCGTAGCAGAGTTGTGCGACGGGTAATTGCGTGGTCTCGACCGTGAATTCCTGAACCGGAAGCTGGTGCGTAAGAAACTCTGCCTTGCATACCATGTATGGGTTTTCCGCTGTCGGCAAGTCTCGGAAACGCTCTTCAACCTGAACGAAACATAGGGTCCAGCTTGGACCAGCAGGACCACCGTGCGCAAGTGCCGCATGAGTCGCTTTCCGGTATGCTTCTGCCGTAGCATTCTCTGCTAAGAAAAACTCGAACTCAATGTCGCCGAGACAGTACTTCTTAACAAAGCCTTTCTCGTAAGGCTGAAATGCGTCTTTATCGTGACGCAGCCCCTCACGGAATTTAACAAGAAACTGTTCGACTTGGCCCTTCTTCGCCCTCTGGCAAACCACACACACCTTCGGCCGATTCGGCGTAAACCCCCGGCTGGAGTATGGGCCAAAACTATTTAGACCCTTATCTGGTGGCCATTCACAGCGCTTCGACGTGTGAGCGGAATCAAAAACGTAAACCGGACTCTGGGCCTGATGGAGTTTGGGAAAATGGAAGTGAGTCTGAACGTCGGACGTAGCGAGAAATGGGTGAATGGTGCAAGTAATGCCCTGAGGAAGCGTTAGTTCTTTCTTCGCGAAGTAGTCCCGAACGTCATTTAGCCGACCGAGGCACTCTTTGCCCTGCCGAGCACGGACCATTTCTTGCTCCACCTTGGCAAGAATCAGAGACGCGTGCTTCGGAAAGAGAGCCACAACACACCGGTTGAAGAATTCTGACCGAGCTTGCGGGAACGCCTCTGAGGCGCGAATGGTGGGGACACCATCACGGTGGTCGGTTAGGCGCAGAGTGTCGCTATCGAAAGATTCCACTTGGCCGACAGTACGGAGCTGAGGCTCGATCCTGGGATCGCGGATCTCGGCTGCTCGTTTAACGTAGACGCCTCGAACATCGACACCGGCGTCAATAAGATCGCCACATGTGGCTAGAATTCTACGCGATACTCGCACGTCAACTGTGAGTGAGACGAATGCGTCCTTGTTCTCAGGCGTCAGTACGCGCACGTCAAGCTCGTAGACGGGGCTGACTCGGAGCAATCCAGAGTTCGTCACACCAGCAGGTAATGCTTTTGCTAGATAATCGTCTTCACGCCGATCGGCGAGCACCGTAATAGGGCGAAAGTCCAGAATGGGCCGACCGAGGGAGTGCAAGTGCGCTAGGAGCGCCTGCCTTAGAAGGAATGCTGCAAGATAGAGATCCGCAGAAATATCTATCTCAACCGCTTGACCACCGAGCGATGGCGGAGATTTTGCCAATGGGACACAGAGGACGGAAAGGCCCTCTCGCCGGATTACATGTGTCTCACGGGTCTGGGAGTGAAGGGCGTCCAATTGCTCTTTGTCGATATAGTTCAGTCGCTCACCCACGATGGGTCCACCAGAGAGAACGACCGGTGCCACGTTCAATACGAGGCCGGTAGATGGTCGATTTTGGTGAAGATGACGCCTGTCGGTATTGGGGTTTGGCGATGCTGTAGACATCCCGTAAGTCTATCGGAAGTCTTTCCATCGATCCACTCAGCAAATTCAAAACCTGAATGCCCGAGTTCTCGGTACTGCTGTAGCACAACACCGCTTCATGTTTAGCAGTTTGTTCACCGCAGGCTCACTTTCTGCGTCTGTTCCCGTACACCAACTTGTCGTTGGAAGATCACGCTGATTCATCCGCTCATATGCTCCACCAGTGGATCGAAGAGCGCAAAGATATCCATTCTGGACATGTTTTTGGAAGATTGGGACTGAAGCGCCATTACAGCCTACTTCGTCACCGTCGTCGGATTCGGTGCAACCGGAGGAGATGACTGCCTCCAGTATTCACTCACGATCTGCATTCGCATTTCCTGCAATAACGCATGATCTGAGGACTCCAGCCGTTTCAGTGTATCGCGGTGGAACTGGGAAGCACGCTGCATCGCATCCCGCTCAAGTCGGATGCGATCCTCAATCGGAAGCCCGTCCCAGTGCTTTTGAAATTCATCGCGCTCAGGCGAATTCTTACGCTGGGAAACTGTTCCAGCTTTCTCTGTTGCAGCCGGGGCTGGAGCAACGGTTTTGCCACGAATGTCAGAAACCGTTGCGTTCGCTCTTCGATTTGCCGGGGGCTCTTTGTAGTCATGACGAATTGAAGCCGCGAGAAACCCAGGCGCATTGCGGCTGATTCTGCGATCTTTCTGTGCGACCAGATGGTCGTGAAGCTGGAGTTTTTCTTCGATGTGCTGTTCAGAAAATCGCGATGCCAAATCTTTGGCCACTCCTCGATTGACGCCACGACTGGTCAGCTCTGCGACCATTCGTGAGTCGCTTGTCTTTGCAGCATTCTCTCCCCTCCCCTTGGTCAGCTGAATCATCCACCGGCCTGTGGCGACATGTCGGAACCGTTCCGCCTGCGAACACGCAGCAATAAAGCCAATTTCTTCCAACTCTTCAATCGCTGGCATCAGCTTTCGCTTCAGGTCGTAGTTGTCGTATTTGCGACTCAAGCCCACGTGCTCTGTGGCAAATTGCAGCAGATCAAACTCAAGATGCGCGGAACGGTAGAAGCGTTTGTCGAGGAAGCGATACATTTGCCGGGACGTGGCAAGTTTCAGATCAAAATAAACGCCGAGGTCAATGCGTTTCAGGTTGCCTGCATTGAAGCTCTCAAAAATCACGTCGTTCCATGTGAATGTTGAAAGTCCATCGTCATGGATTTCATCACGACCACGAAGCTCCAGAGTTTCAATTACGTGGAAGGATCGTGATTTCCACTTCTTCCCAGAACGATCCCACCATGCATGTTTGTAGTGCAGCGTGACGGCGGTCCAGCGCTGAAGTGATTCATCAAGGCGTTTGTATGAGCGGCCATCCTGTGGCCATCCCAGAAACTTGATCAACTCGTAACGCGAGAACTCAACGCGCTTTGCTTTGAGTCCGTTACGAACATTTGTCAGATGGACCAGCACCAACAGAATGTCGCTGTCAGTTGATGTTGGAAGGCCAAAGTGATCGCTTCCGGCGATGACCACGGTGCGCTCAACATTCTTGTTGGCTCCTTCATCAAATATCGTGTCTTCGAACAGCAGCGTATTTTGTCCAACGTCGCTGCGAGTCGAAAGAGATGCGAGTGGCCACTCTGCCAAGTTCAGCTCGTCAGTTCCGAGCGATCGATCGTATTCATCGAGCTGAATGACGATTGCCTGTGTCGCTTCTTTCCCTTCGCTCACTTGTTCCTTATCACTCAAAAAAAGAACATCACCTGTTTTGTTCTTTTTAATACAACATTATTAATATTTACCGGATCGCAAGTGATTGATTTCACAAGCGAATTCGGAACAAAAACCGGCTCAGATCACGGTAGAAAACCGGCTCGTTTCACGGTACCGACCGGCTCAGATCACGGTAGTTTCCCGCCTCAGATCACGGTACGACCGGCTCGTTTCACGGTACGACCGCCTCAGATCACGGTAAACACCGGCTCATTACACGGTACGCACAACTTGAACCTGTTTGAACTGAACGAGATTGAACGTACCGCGCTTCAGAGTCATTTTGCAAGCAGGAATTCTCTCCTTGCAAGTCGACTGACATGCCAGTCATTTGGCAAGCATGCTTGCTTGCTGACATGTAAACATGGCAGGTGGAAAACAGGATTGTCGGGATACTTTCAGGTAAGCGAGCAATCTTGAAAGCGGGCAATCCGGATTGCTGCACGGTAAACCGGAAGACTGTCTGGTTTGCTGGAAGAAAAACAGTCTTGCCAGATTGCCAGCATGGCGCTAGCGTCAGAAATCATGATGATTGTTTTGGCAAACACAAAAGGAGGGGTTGGAAAATCGACTCTCGCCGTACACCTCGCGATTTGGGCATTCGATCAAGGCATCCGAACTGCCCTCATCGACACTGACAAACAGCGTTCGTCATCGCAGTGGATCGGGGAGGCAGAACCCGGCATTGAAGTTCGCACCGCTGATACCCCGGAGGAGTGCCTCAAATACGCCCAGGAATTGCGTCTAACGAACGATTTGCTGATTGGTGATGGTCCAGCCGGGCTTGCAGATGTTTCGCGGACCTTGCTCATTCTGTCGGACCTCGCAATTTTCCCTATAACACCATCCATTTTGGATCTGCGCAGCGTTCAGCAGGCAACCGATGTTTTGAGATTTGCACAGGGCATCAATGGAGGCAGGCCCGAGGGGCGGATTGTGCTCAACAAAATGCGCACCCGGGATTCGATCTCCAAAGAACTCAAATCTGCCGCGCAATCGCTCGGCGTGACTGTGGCCACAACCGTAATTCGTGACCTCCAGGCGTACAGAGACGCCGCAGGTCAGGCGAGCAGTGTGACGCGACTTGGTAAGAAAGCGCAGTCGGCTGCAGCGGAGGTCGATGAGCTGTTTCGTGAGTTGCTCGGAAAACAGTTGAAACAATTGATGACAAAGTCCGCACACAAGGAGGTGGCAAATGGCTAACCGACGATCACTTGGAGACGCATTGGCTCTGACACCAGACAAAGTTGCCTTCATTCAGGGAGCCACGGCCAAGGCTGCCACTGTTGTGGCTGAGCCGGTTGTTGAGATTCCGGTCAAGGCTGAGCCAGTTGCCGCATTTGAGGTTCAGGAGGTGGAAGAGGGGAGGGAAGAACCAAGGGTTCACCGTTCAACCAGTCGCACTCAGAGCCGACGCAGCTCAGGTCGCAGAACAGACAATCGCCCGACAGAAAGCGACATGCAGATGCTGGGGATGGCTAACCTGTTGGTTCCATTGACAACTCGGCTCCAGCCCAGCACGGCTGCTGCACTTAAAAGGGCCGGTCTTGAGCAAAAACTGCGTGGCCAGAATCCGGCTACCGTGCAGGAAATCGTTGAGATCGCTGTGTCGGAATGGCTGGAGCAGAATAGCTTTCTTTAGGCCTTCGGCCACTGTTCGATATGCGACATCAGTGAACGTTCTTGCAATAACACTTATGAAAGTTGACATTCGAAGAAATTGCAAAATGACTACTCTAAATCACAAGGACACATATGCTTGAAGAACACAAAGTTACTGCTGGATATCAGCAACCGGTTTTGATTCTACATGGAGTGAGTTTTCCGGTCAAGAAATGCACCGTTCAGGTTGATCCAACCCAGGAAGCCATTAAAACCATATTAACTCAAGCTGGCGGTATTTTTATCGGCAGGGAAGAGCTAGTGCGCTTAGGGAAGTTAGCCTCTGATGCTGTTGTTCCGGAAATACCCGAAAAGTATAATGCAGTGTTTTTTCAGGAAAGCCACCCTCTACGTGTGGGCACAATAGCAGCCCACATAATACTTGCGCTTGATCCCGAGAGTAACCAATGGCATTGTGTCGATAGAGGTGAAGGTGGCAGGAGCGATATCGTTCCAGGCTCTCTTTGCCTCGGTGGATCTGAGCAGGATAGTATTATCGAGGGCAAAAGCATAGCTGGAGTCTCGCTGTCTTCGCCTGTAGATAGTTATCCATATGAACGAGTTGTAGGCAACGCATCAAGGTTACATGCGCTAGATGGCAAGCCTAGCGATACAGCACCATTTATAGATGTCTGGGGTCGCACTGCTGACACCACTCGTGCGGTGGCCGGTTGTCGGGTTCTCCTTGGCCTTTCTAATGAGTTCGGCACGTTTGTTCACGACTACTGCCTTAGCGACGATACTCACGACCTTATCGGGCTGCTCGCGGTCTGGAATTAGAGAATCGATCGTTGGTAATTCGGACTTTTGATCTTATTGGATCTTTGATTGTCGTACTTGGAACTTTCAACAAAGTTTCTTGGTAGCCATGGTCTCCTGTGATATTCTCAGAATTACCGTGGAAATTTGAGGTGCTCAACGGACGGATTCCGTATTGCTCGACCACGTGCATCGGCTGAATCTCCTTCGGAATATCAACCTTTCATTCACCCGATGAACCCTATGTTTGCGGGGTCGATTCTACCTAAGCTGGCATCAAAGAATGTCACCTTTCAGCCAGCGGATGCCATAAAGAAACTGTCGTAATTCAAACGGTAGTAACTCACACTTACCTGCCAGTGAATGTTGCAGGGGTGGGTATGCCGCAGAATTGAGGCCTGCGATCAAGCCGTTGAACCACGTGGCGGAAACAGAGGGGTTCCGCTCGGCGTACCAGTCGGCAGCAGCGTTCATCTGCTGATGAGCAGTTTCTGTAAGTAATACTTCACGCTTCACTGCGGTTCGTCAAAGCCGTGTTTTTGACGAATTGTCGCTGTGGCAGCCTGAAGAGAAACCAGCCGACCGGCCTGCTCATCCTCAGAACTTTGCCGAAGGCTGGCCAAATCCATCTCGTAAAATTGGTTGAGCGCAGCACGTAAAACGTCCTCGGCAGATTGAAACTGCCCTGAGGATAGGTGTCGTCGCACAGACTGCTCAAGATCTGGGGGAAGGTTGATTGCCATACGCTAAGAATACTATAGCAAAGTTTGGACTGTCAAAATGATTCCGGCCTGCTGGGACAACAGTTGCCAGATTACTTCTCCAAGTGGCAGTGATTTCTGCAACTTACTGTTGATCACGGTGTCTTCGGTCTGAAAGCGGAAAATGGTGCTTTCACTCTCGTTCAGGCGACTGGTAATTTCCAGCGTCTTCAGGCCAGCGCAACCATTTCACAACTTCATACTCCAGCTTTTGAATGGCAGGCTCCCAATCTTTGCGCGTGTGATTTGTGGCAAATGAGCCTTTGAATGATTCTCTGATTGCTTCGGGTAGCCCCGCCATTGTTGCGATCTGAGGCCACGAATCCATTGCCCTGGCCGAGCCAGGTGTGAATCGGGCTTGAATCGCTGTGGAAAGAAGCAAGAAATATTCGGGCTGCTCTTTCGCGATCCGCATTTCAATGTCGGCCCAGAGTGCTCTAAACCATTCTTGGAATGTGGCGGCAGCGTCTCTGATGGCATCAAGGTCGCTGATCTGCAATTTCCGATTGTTGTAGAAATATTTCATGAGCAATTTGCTGGACGGACACGCAGGAATGTTCCAGCCCAGTTGCTCTGATAATTGCAGGGCGTCATCAGACGCGATTGCAGCGCCAATCGCGTAGCCGAGCGCATTCTTTGCCGTTGCAGGCAGATTATCCGCTGGATCGCCTTCAAAGGATTGATTCAATTCGTCCTGCAACGTGCGAATTCTTGTCAGGCAAAGTCCAAGAATTCCGCCCATGCGCCATGCGTTGAGTCGTGGCCGCTTCTTCGGCACGTCTCCACTGCAATAATCATTAACGAATGAGGCCAGCGCTTCTGCAAAATCGCCAGCCGTTGCAAAGCGCAGGTAAACGTGGCGGCTGGTTGCAGTCTGACAGATTTTCTGCAACGTCTCTGGCGTGTGTTCCAGAAATTCCGGCTCATGAGCTCCGCCTTTCAGAATCGATGCCACCAAGGCTTCTTCACGACCAGTTGCCTTGATAAAGGGACTTCCGCTGATCGCTTCGTAGAGCAGGCAGCCGAGTGCATAGATGTCCTGCGAAATATCGGCGTCAGAGGCGACACCGACAAGGGATTCCTGGCTCATGAAGGTGCGTGACCCGGGCAGGGGGCCATCCACATTGTCGCCTGGCCTTGCACTGCGGGTGACATTCAAGTCTGTCAGGAACACGCGATTCTGCGAATCGACGAGAATATTGGCGGGCTTGATATCACCATGAATCAGATCACGCTGGTGCAATCGATCCACGATGCGTGCCGTCTCAGCAATAATCAACAGTTTTTCGCTCAATGAACTGTCAGCTGGGTAGCCACTGGTGGCAGCATCGATCCAGTGCAGAATCAGGACCGGGCCATCAGCGGTTTCGATTGTCTCCAGTAACTCTGGGATTCCAGCAACTCTTGCCAGTCCAAGAATCCGGGCTTCATCGCAGAGATGACTGGCAAATTCGTCTTCAAAGCCGGGCGGACACAATCGAGGAGTCTTGACGGCGACGATTGACTCATTGCCAAGCCTGACGCCTTTGTACACAACAGCAACGCCACCGGACGCAACTCTTTCGTCCAGTCGAACGGAATTCGAAAGGACACTCCCCAGAGAGAAGCGATCAATGTCTGATCTCAAAGCCAGTTCGTCGGCCGTAAATCCAAATGCGGAAAAGTCGGCGTACTGGATGCGGTCATGTCGCTCGACTCGCGCCAGAAACATATTCCGCAACAGTTCAATCGTATCGCTTCGAGTGATGCCAAGTTCCGGACTGTTCAAGTGCGTTTTAAGCCACTCTGAATCGTAGGTGCGATAGGCCAGAGCAATTTCGAGCATCAGGGCTGACGCTTTTGATCTTCGCTCAGTATTGGCCTGGTCGGGCAGCAATTCCAACGGCAGGCGCTCAGGGTCTTGCTCTAACTTTTCATCAATACGAAATGAGAGATCCGCCCAGTACTGGGAGTCATCCATGCGATCAGATCCTTTCAGGTGTCATCTTCAGAATCGCGGCAATAGTCCCGAATTGTTTCGGCATCAATTTCCTTCGCACGTTCAATCTGCTTCCTGACGGTCGGTTCCGACGGAATCTTGAAGCCTTCAGGCCTGGTCTTCAGGTGTTCAATGATTTCCCGCGCATTCATGTTCTGCCCAATAGCCAGCAGGTTGATTTGTTGTCGGACAGGATCTTTTTCCTTCATCAGATTCTTAACGCGCCGTTCCAAAAACTCGTTAAGCATTGCAGCTTTGTCAGGGCCCAGGTTTCGAAAGTCCGGGATCACAAAACCTTTGTCTTCCAAGGAAGGCTGTTCGCGTTTTGGGTCTCTGCTCTGACTTCCCAATCGCCGTAGCAGGTCGGCTCGTTCATTGCTGGCGATTGACCGCACCAGCGCGCGAAACACGTCTGACGATACGCGATACGCTTCTTTATCCCGGGCGGCGACCAAGCCCTGTCGAAGTGTGGTTTCTATAGCCACTTCGACGTCGTAGTTCTTTCGAGAGTGCGCAGGAATATTGGCCTGGATTACCGCGCGCACCGTGCCTCGGAAACGCTCTATGAGCCAGCGCACATTCTTATCGTCATCCAGATCCCCCTTGAGTACATCCGTTGTGTTTCGGTCCGTCATGACCACTCCAGAAATGAGAGCAAAAAAAACTTTGGCGCAGCTTTTCTTTTTACGGCAGCGATTGCGATCAGTTGTCTGTGGGCAATCAACTTCTGACAGGAGAACAAGTCATGTCGTCAAAGAAACCTCAGGGTAACGCACCGGCCACGGAGCAGAGCAAATCAGACACAAGCCTGATTCTGCCGTGTGAGGTCATCGTCAGCAATCATCGAGGAGATATTCTCACAGACTATCGAGACTCGATTTTGGGACAGCACCTCAAAATTGTCAGTTCCGTCATTGATGCACTGCAGCGAGCCATTGTCTGCGGATGCTATCTGCTTGACGTTAAGGCAATTCTGCCGCACGGAGAGCTGACAAAGTGGTTGCAGGACAGCTTTGCCGAGAACACAGGATTCAGTGAACGCACCTCGCAACGCTATATGAAGAAAGCGCAGCAGTTTGCCAAGTTTCTGGCCGCCCGCGAACTCGGTGGGCTGGAACAATGCAAGGAAAGCCCTCGGCTGCTGCTGGAATATGCTCATGCCTTTCACGAGGAAAACGCCGCGGAGAGTCCTGTCGAAAAACGCAAGCCCGCAGATCCAAACAAATGGCCCGCACCAAAGAAATTGATCGAGGCAGCTCGTCTGGTGCTCGGCCGATTTGAATGTGATCCCTGCTCCCTTGATGAAGGCGAATCACTGGCAGACGTTCAGTACACCAAAAATGAAGATGGGCTTGCCGATACCAATTCGTGGCCCGGAACAGTCTGGATCAATCCAGGCCACGCGTGTGACAGCACACCGTGGTGCGTGAAAGCACTGCGGGAACTTGAAAATGGGAACCTCAGCGAAGCGATCCTTTGTCTGCCGGAATCGACGCTGCGCCTGGTCCCTCAGTTGCTTCGTTATCCCATCGCCATTTCGTTGTCACCACTGGTCGTTACCTTCAGTAATGGCAACACGAGTTCTCAGAAAGCACTGCCAACGTGCAGCACATTCGTGTACCTGGCCGCAAAGCCGAAAACCGAACTCTTCGCCACTGCCTTCCGCGAAATCGCTGCGGTGTTCGCGCCTGTGGCACCTGACATGAAGTGATCGCCAAAAGTCTCACTCAGTCCCAGTACGTGATTGCCGGTACGCCGGAATCTTTTCCCTGTTCTGTTTTTCCATTTCCGTTACGGAGTCTTGTCCCATGCAAGTCAATTACTCAGTTGTTCCAAACATCCTTCGACCAAAACCTGTGGATGGAGTCTTTCGAATGATCGTTCCCATCGGCGGAGTAAAATCCTCACTGATGCGATATTACCTCTCCTGTCCGAACCTGCTTCTCAATGTGATTGACAACGCCTTGGAGATTTATCGGCTCCGGGAGAAGTTTCGTGGCAAGTCGTTCGTTTCTTTTGTGGCGGGTGACGGAGAGACAACGCGGACGCTTCATAGAAACTCTCCAGAGGCGGTGCGTGAGGCATCACTTACTACGGCCAACACCAGCTTGTTCGACGGCTTTGGTGCTCGGGCAGACAACGCCGCCCGGGCAGCTGAAGAACTTGTGGCGTCAGAGGAGTTTCAGCTGTTTTTGGCTTCACTTGCGGACGAAGCCTACATCCGCACCAAAGGGAAACTGAGTCATATCGAGCTGCATCTGTTTGGCAGTGACGCGGGAGCTGCATGTGCCGGAGCTAAGATTGTCCTTGCAAAAGCAATGCTGAGACCACTCCTCCAGATTGGCCTTCCAGTCGATTGTCATCTAAATCTTCTGGGCCCGATGACATTCGCAGGCATTTCAAAGAGAGCTCGACCGAACGCTGCTGTTTCTCTCCTGAAGGCACTGCATTTCATCCTGGACAACTCTGACCGCGACTTCGATCTCGCGGCAAAGTTTCTGGAAATCCACAACCTGCCACCATTTCAGGATGATGTGGAACAACGAGACAGTTGTCTTCTCTCTGACACAGTTGCAATGGACAGCATCCAGATGCAGCAGTATCTGCGGATAGTGACGCCTAATCTGGCAAACGACAGCGAGACCGGAACAATTTCAAGCCGCGTTGTCGATTTCATGACGGGGCTTGATCCGCTTCGCGACCTTGCCGGACCTAGCGCAGCGTTTCTGTTCTCGGAACTGCAGGCGACACTCTCGAATATTCACCCGGATCGATTGTTGATTAAAGAAAACCTTCAATGGCACGACGAGTCCACGGAGCAGGAACGCCAGGATCTGGACAAAATCATCGACAGCATTGATGACACAGACGATGAATCGCTCGAACAGGCGATAGTAAAGCCACCTGCACTTTACCGCTTTCAGATTCACATGCTCGCGTCCACTGGCGTTCGGTTCTGGCTCGAACGACTCTCAACGGATTTTGCAGTAACGCCACAGTCCCTAGCCGAATTCGATCAGCGCATGCGGCTGATCCGCACATTTCAGCAATTCCTGAACGATGAGCGGGCGATAGTTGATGACGAGCTTGCAATTGTCAGCGGCAAAATAGAAAGCGTGACGGAGAGATTTCATGCACTGTTGCCGAAACTTCGGCTGGATGGAGCCTCTTCCAGTGGTCGACTCATTCGTAACTTGACCCTCGTGGCGGAGGTCTTGAGGGAAAACTGGGACCGCTGGAACCAGCTGACGGCGGAACAGCAGGCACTGGATCGAGCCCAGAATGCCGCCAACCACGAATGGGCGCATCACCATGGAACAATTGAGACCATTCTGGCGACGCTCGAATCCTATATTCCGACCGGAATTCTGGAGCAAACAAGGTCCACAATCGCGACACAGCGGCTCTCCAGTGTTTTTCCTTTGCTCCTGGGGCTTCCTGAATTGCCGCGTACTGACCAGATCGATCTCCTGTGCGGTATTACTTCATCGGTCAACAGCCGGGGGCTCGCTCGATGTGTGAACTCCAGCAGCGATCGTCTTGAGAGCATTGCTCATCGCATTGTCTTCGGTGAGTACACCATCGAGTCACCGAGCCATGGCGCACGACTTCGTCAGTTTATTTCCGACAAAGTCATCTACGCCCTGCCACCAATGGAACCGGAGCTTGAATACGCACTGGCGAAGCTAATTCGTCAATTGCAGCCCAAAGCCAGGGTCACGTTCTACGACACGCTGTCCTTCGGTGCGCCCGTCATGCGGATTCGCTTTCAGCGATTCTCTCATGTCAGCGAACTGTTTACCGGCTTGGTCGCACATGATCTTGCAACTGCAATCAAAGATCCGAGAGCCCCTTTGAACTCTCCCGACCTGTCCGCAGCGCTTAGCTTCTTCAATGCTCGCGTTGAAGGCGACCGAGTTGTCTTCCCCGTGGCACAGCGTGACGAAACTCGCTCCACGCCTGTCGCCGAGTGAGCCTTGTAAGTCGCTCTTCAACGTTGTCTCAGAGTTCGCTGAGAAACTGCCCAGTACTGTCCATTCTTCAATCCCAATTCGCTAATTACAGAAAGCCAGAACCATGAAAGAGTACACGCCCGTTCGAAAGCCGACCAGGACCGTGAAGGCAACAGTTCGGATTAGCCCAGTCGCAAGATCCATTGAAATCAGCCCGCGGCGTTCGATGCTGCAACGATGCGTCCAAAAATGGGAGCGTATTTGCTTGGTATTCCTGGTCAGCGTGATGGTTTTCGCGGGATATGTGACGTTTGAAAAGCAGAGTCGTGATCAAATATTGCTGGAACTCCACAAACGCTGGGACGATGAGGCTCAAGAGCAGATTCGTCAAATTGTCACAGAGCGGAACGCAGCCCGGCAAGAGCTGGAGGCATATCGAGCACAACAGAATCAAACAGACGCGACTCTCAAGGATCTCCAGAGTCGTGCTGAACAGTTCGGTCTTGATCGAGACATGCTGGCACAGGATGCGACCGAGCTTCGAGCAGAACTGGAATCACTACGGGGGACGCACTTCGAACGATTGGTCACATCTGGTCAACTTCTGAAAACCGATCCAAGGCTGTCTCGAAGAACTCTGGATGACGCCGTTCAATTTGCCAACGCCGCGATGATCGATCCGGCTTCCGCCGAGCGACTTCTGACGACGTTGCCAACGGCCCAAGCGCTCCCGGCACTCAGCAATGTCACCGTGCTTGATGTCAGGCGAGAGGCAGCGTGGCTAGTCGCTGATGTCGTTGTCACTGATTCTACTGGCAATTTCCTGACGGCACTCACTCGGGCGGACTTCGAGATTCTGAATGGAGATCGCCGCCTGCATTTTGTTGCTGTCGGCGAAGCACGACGCGGCGATCGGACGCACGATATCGTGTTGCTGTTGGACACATCCGGTTCTGCGAAAGGTGCTCCGCATCTGGCGATGCAGCAAGGGTCGTCTCAGCTTGTGACCGCCATTGCGAATCCGTCACGTTTCAAGATCTATGGCTTTGCGGATGTTGTGACTCCGTTTTCCCCGTGGTCAGTTGATGGCACGCTCCATCAAGCTGCGATTGAGGCACTGACTTCCGGCGGGGGGACCGCCTTGTACAAAGCAATTCGCGTGGCGATGGAGGATCTGCTCGCACGCTCAGGCTCATCACGTTCGATTGTGCTGTTCACCGATGGAAGCGACAGCTTCAACGACGAAGATATTGAAAAGACGCTCGCCGCGTGTCGTGAGCACGCCATTTCGATTCATGTGCTCATGCTGGCTACCGCAGAAGTGAATGAGTCGATACTTCGTCGCATCGCTGACGAAACGAACGGAATGTTTCTCTCAGCGTCAGACCCAGCACGGCTGTCGCAGGAGTTTGCTGCGGTCACTGCCGCGTTCCAGCGTCCTGTTTATCGCGTGGCGATTTTTGAGCCCGGCGATGAGGGCTCATTGACGCTCAAGGTGGGGACTCTGCCAGCGGTTTCACTCAAGGTCGCTACTGGCGAATCAATCAAATCGACTGGTACGTAAATCAATCACCAAACGCATTGGCGCAATTCAAATCAGACCGTCCCCACACCGTAGCATGATATGCAGGTTGACGGCGGGCGAACACAGGCCACATTGGAGATAGTGAAATGACAACGAAAGCAAAGAGCAAAGAGAACGGAAACAAAGGTCCAGCCTACCAGAAGCGGGTTGGAGCTGTACGCGGGTCTGTCTGGTCAAACGAGAACGACGGACGTGTGTACTTCAACACGTCGCTGGTTCGCCGTTACCGAGACGGGGACGATTGGAAGGAGGTGTCCAGCTTCAACGGCACAGCCGACATTGTCGCTGCTCAGGAAGTGTTGAAATGTTGCTTGCACTTCTTGCATCAGCAGGAAGACGCAGCAAGTGCTGAACATGGTGATGAGTAGGAGGGCCGACCGATGACACAGAAAAACAACAATGACAGAAGCGACACGGACTTTTCCGCATTGCCACAGCAAGAAAATGAGATGGAGGATTTCGGTCCTGTCATTTCAGAGTACACGCGACAACAGGCAATTCAGGATGGGGTGCTGATTGATGCAACGCCTTACGCTCGGATGCTGTCCATTCCGTATCATGTCGTACTGACCAGTGCAGCATGGACCGCTTGCATCGACGGGGACCATGTGGCCCAGCCAACGAGCGAAGAGCTCCGGCTGTTGAATGTGATGCGGGCGCTGTTGAAGGCAGCATCACATAATTATGACGGGGAGATTTGGCTCAAGCTGCATGTTCCCGTCCTAACGATACATGGAAAGGTGGAGAGTGTCGCGCTGCGGGCCATTCTTGCGCCTGGACACGACGGGCGGGCTTTTATCACTGTGATGATGCCGGATGAAGATTGAAAACAGGGGGCAGTGATGGGACATGCAGAAGCAGAAAACGCTATGAGTAAAAGAGTCCGGGGTGACTGGATTGGCAAAAGCGACACGGATGACGCTTTTGATGCTCGTGGCGGGTGGCTGGCCTGCGTGTACAGTGCCGGGGCAGTAGTTTCAGCCCCTGCACTGTTCCCTATGAATTGAAACAGATGTAAGGAGTCCATGAGTTCAGAACGACCAGACAGACAACGCGAAGGAGCCCAGAGAATTCCGCTTTCAGTACTGAAAGCAATTCAGGCCATCGTTGACTACTGCTTTAATGATGAATTCGAGGACTACACAAGTCGAGACAGAAGCGCGCGAAATGGCCACGTCTTTCGTGATCTTTTGATCGTACGGCGGTACTTAAAAAGGATCGGCGTGGTAGATAAAAATGAATAAGCTTGTTTAAGTCAGCACACCAATGCACCCTGGTGCAGACGAAATTTTTTGATTTCGTTTGAAACATCGGGAAAAGACACGGTCTGAGCATGTTTACAAAGTGTTTTCATTAGCCATGGCTCAAACAGTCTCGCACAGCCAGAACGAAGACTCCTAACGCGAACAACCGCAGGCCTCGTTCTATCATCACCAGTCGGCTGCAACGTGCAGTTCGAAGTCATCGTAGTCCACGAGAACAGGGACATTGCGCCATGAAAACGCACAGTGAGACGATTTCGTTTCGCGCCGATCAGGACCTACTGAAACGTATTGACATGGAGAGCAGGCAGTTCGAATTGTCTCGCGGATCCTGGGTGAAGGGCATCATCACGTCGCACGCTTTCCGCGATCACGAGCCGAGAGTCGCCGAAATTCCTGAAGAGCTTCAGCGATCGATTGATGAGATGAGGCAGCAACTGGAAGAACTGAAAATTTCTCTCGCCAGGGCCACACTGATCATCCTCAGCAAAGTCGGCGACATCCCGACTGACGAAGCACGGGAAATTGTTCGAAGCAAACTCTTGAAGCAGGAAGAAGCGAAATGCTGACAGCTTACAAACTCAAGATCAATATGGCCGACAAGCAATCAGCCGCAGATCTCGCCGACTATTACGCGAAATACTACGAGGAATCCGGTGAGCGGCCAGGTAGCTGGTACGGCGGAGGGGCCGAGGCTCTGAACCTTACCGGGCAGAAAGTAACCAGCGAAGCCCTCAAAAATCTGTTCCTCGGAAAGACCCCGGACGGAAAGTCGCAACTTGTCAGGGTTCGAATTCCGAAGCCGAAGGCAGCACCTCAGGAGGGGGAACGAATTGAGAAGAAGGGCAAGAAAGACGAGAAGGAACCGGAACTGCACGTCCCCGGTTATGACCTGACTTTCAGTCCTCCAAAGTCCGTCACGGCATTGTGGGCAGTGAGTGATGATGCCACGCGGAAGATCATTGAGCAGTGCATTCACGACGCCGCTACAGAACAGATTGACTGGATTCAAAGTGAACTAGATCTGGCACGACGCGGCAAAGCGGGCTGCGAGTCGATCAGCTCTGGTCTCGTCGTCGGCCGATTTACCCATACCACGGCGAGGAACCAGGGCGACCCGCAATTTCATGAACACGCTGTCTTCCTGAATCTTTGCCTTGGCGAAGACGGTCAATGGGGCAAGCTAGACAGCCGTCTGTTGTTCACTTGGACGCGTACGCTGGGACCACTCTACCGGAATTCCGTGATGAAGCTTCTCTCAGAACGACTGGGCGTCGAGGGCTATTTTGACACTGAAAACGGCAAACGAAAGGATTCCTTCGAACTGAAGGGAGTGACAAAGACGCTCCTGAGCCTCTGGTCTTCGCGCAGGAAGGAGATCCTAAAAGAGACGGAGTTGCTTCCCGGCATTCGATCTGCCGTGAAGGCCCGACAGAACGCCAACCTTCGAACCCGCCAACGCAAAACAAAATCAAAACAGTTGGACGCGGGGACCTTGCGTGATGAATGGCGGATGGAAGCGAAGCGTCAGGGATTCAATGACCGAGTTGTTCAATCCGTCATGAACCGGCAACCGCAGATTGACGTTGAAGAAAGAGTGAGGCAGGCCGTCATCGACGCCGGGAAAAAATGCACCGAGGATCAGGCGTACTTTACGCGGCAGAAATTCATTCAGCGGGTGAGTGAAGAATTACAGGATGTTCCAATCTCCGGCAACGAGGTGATGCAACGGGCTAATGCGGCTCTGAAGACCGAGATGTATGTCGAGCTCAAGCACGAGAAGACAAATCGCCTGTCGTACACGACACGGGAAATGTGGGAACTTGAGCAGAAGATGCTGGCGGATGTTCAGACGCTCCGCGAATCCCCCGGAGCGAAGGTGGCACTGAGGATCATCGACATGACACTCAAAAAACGCCACGACCTGAGTCCCGACCAAGCGAGGGCCGCTCGCGCTTTACTGGAAGATACGTCATCAATCAAGACGATGACGGGAGTCGCCGGATCGGGCAAAACCCGGACCCTGGGTGCGGTCGTCGAAGCCTATGAACTCGCCGGATACAAGGTTCTGGGTGGAGCCCTGGCTGGAACAGCGAAAGAGGAATTGGCGGTCAAGGCGAAGATCGAATCGCGAACGGTGGCGAGCTATCAGTACCACTTTGAAAAACCAGCAAGCAAGCAGATCAAGGAATTGCTGACGCATGAAGCCAAAATGTTGGTGCGCGCTCTACTGGGCAAAGATCGGTGGGAACGAGACATAGGCCCAAAGCTCAATCAGAAAACCGTGTTGATTCTTGACGAAGCAGGGATGCTCGACACTCAGTCTGCGGAACCTTTGATTCGGCATGCAAAGAAGTCGGGGGCGACGCTGATACTTGTTGGGGACAACGCACAGTTGCCGCCGATCGGAGCCGGAGGGCCATTTCTTCGGATGACAAAGGATGGTGCCACATGTCATTTGTCCGAGAACTTTCGTCAGCGAAATAGTCCAGACGACGCCCGAGCTTCAGCTGATGTCCGGGAGGGACGGATCAAGGAGATGCTGGAGAACTATGCGAGTCGAGGTCGGTTGACCGTCGCGAAAAACCGTCGCGAGGCGGCAAACCAACTGGTTAACGAATGGGCCAAAGACGGAGGGATTGCGAAGCCGACCGATTCCATCATCCTGACTCAAACACGCGCGGAAGCAAAGCAAATCAACCACATGTGCCAGGCAGCACGACGCCTTGAAGGTGCCATCTCGTCGAAATCAACTGTCGCTGCAAATCAGGTTTACCACGTCGGCGACATAGTTCTGTTTCACACCGCGATGAAGCTGAAGGGCATTGAAAACGGCTTTAAGGCAGAAGTCGTTGGTGTCGACTCATTGAAGAAAACCATGACCGTGATGCTGGACCGTGAGTTGTCTCAGCAGCAAAAGCAGCGGGGGCACACGCAGAAAGTGACCCTCAAAGTAAAAGACTTGTCGCCGGACGACATGACGCTCGGCTATGCCGCGACATCGCATAAAGCTCAGGCGCAGAGCGTCCCAAAAGTGTTTTGTCTGATCGGCGGAGGAATGACCAACCAGGAGCTGACCTATGTGAACCTCACCCGCAGTGAACAGTTCACGAAACTCTTCATCGATAAAGATCACGCCGGGAAGAAACTCGCCGACATCGCAGCCTCCATGAAGCAATCGGGAAAGAAGGAACTCGCGCATGACCAGACGGACGGAAATCGTTTGCGTCTTCAAATCAAACGTGACGAAAAGGAGAAGTAGCCATGAGAAGATTTACTGACTTGATCATGATCCCGTTTGTAATCTTCGCGCTGGTCGTGCTGGCGGTTATGGGGTTCAAGTTCCTCTTGTTGGCCATCACCTTGGTTTCACAAGTTCTCGTGGGACTCGGGACATACGCCGTCAACGGATTTCCGGACGACTTCGCATCTCTGTTTTCCGATCCCATCAGGGTCATTGCCCTGCCGATTGCCATCGGGCTGATAATCGCTCT
>JAYUVA010000613.1:0-11239 GCA_043754375.1 Candidatus Kuenenia sp.
CAAACAGGTAGTGCGAGACCCACCACTCGCTTCCGTTGCGAAATCCGAATAATTCGGCACATGCCATGAAAAACATCCGCCAGCGATTCAGCCAGACAACAGCTTGTCGCGGACCGTAGGTTTCGCGGAACAGGTGTGTCAGCTGTTCCTTGTTTGCGTCCTGACGTTTCAGCCATTCGTTGCAGGTCCGCTCGTAATGCCTTCCGTCCCAGCGCCAGCGATCGCTGAGTTCCAGATGTTGCTGACAATGGGCCAGCAGAGATTCGCCTGGCATCATGCCTCCACTGAAGAAGTACTTCGCCATCCAGTCACTGTTGCCGTCGGTTTCAAACAGATACGAATGCAGTCGATGGCAAAAGATATGCACGAATAATTTTCCCTGTGGGTTCAGCCATGTGGAGATGCGTCGGAGCAGTTCCCGATGATTTCGCATGTGTTCGAACATTTCTACGGAAACAACACGGTCAAACGTCTGCATTGTCTGAAAGACATTCATATCGGCCGTGACCACGGTCAGATTCGTCAGCCCCAGGTCTGCGGCACGGCTCTGCATGAATTGTTTCTGCGATGCGGAATTCGAAACTGCCAGAATCCGGCTGCCTGGATAGCGTTCGGCCATCCACAGCGATAATGAACCCCACCCGCACCCCAGCTCCAGAATCGTCATGCCATCCTCGATTTGAGCTCGTTTGCATGTGGTGGCCAGCGCGGCCTCTTCTGCCTGATCCAGGCCCACGGTGTCATCACCCCATTCGCAGCAACTGTATTTCAAGCGCCTTCCCAGAACGGTACGGAAAAACTCTGACGGCAGTTCATAATGCTGCTGATTGGCAAGCTCCGGGACCACAGCAACGGGACTGTCCTCGCAGTCCTTCAGGAAACTGCGGAACCGCGAGTTCTGAGCCTCAACGCCTCCGGATTCGAGTTCCCGAAGTCGGCGGCTCAAAAGTCTGCGAATTCCTGCGCGGCAGACTTTGTCCGGGAGGATCCCGTTTTCTGCGGCATGCATTGCGGAGCCAAAGAGATGAATCAGCATGGCGAAATCCCGTTGTTTGAAGAACAATTCCAGTAGATCCGATTGATCTCAGCGACCCCAGACGGCCTGAACAACCCCGACCGCTCTCTCTTCGAAAGCTCCCTCGCAATATGTCAGGTAGTAATCCCACATCCGAATAAATCGTTCCGAATAGCCCAGCTGACGTACATCCTCCTGACGCTCAAGAAAGCTGCGTCGCCATTCACGCAGAGTTCTGGCATAGCCTTCAGCAAAATCATCCATGCTCAACAGCCTCAGCATGGAATTTCTGGTCATGGAATTCTGCATGGCAGTCACAGACGGAAGGCATCCGCCAGGAAAGATGTACTTCTGAATGAAGTCCACGGACTTCAGGTATTGTGAATATCGCTGTTCCGGCATCACGATGGCCTGCAGCAACATACGTCCATTGGCATCTAACAGACCTGCACACTTCGAAAAATACTGGTCATAGTATTGAGGCCCCACAGCCTCAATCATTTCCAGCGATACCAGCTTGTCGTAAGTTCCGGTCAAATCCCGGTAGTCCAGCTGCAGCACGGTCACCCGGTCACTCAGTCCCGCAGCGGCAATACGCTGCTGCGCATACCGAAACTGGTTTTCGGAGATTGTCGTGGTGGTGACGCGACACCCGAAATTCTTCGCGGCGTGCAAGGCAAAACCACCCCAGCCGGTTCCGATCTCCAGCAGATGATCCGACGCTTTCAGTTGCAGGCGGCGACAGATTTCGTCCAGTCGGGCGGTCTGTGCGTCCGCCAGAGACATCGTGGTGTCATCAAAGATGGCCGACGAGTACATCATGCTGGGATCAAGAAACAACTCAAAAAACTCATTCCCCAGATCGTAATGTGCCCCGATATTGCGTCGGCTCCCTGAACGCGTGTTGCGCGCCAGCCAGTATCCGAAGCGGGCTGCAGTTCTTGTTGCCAATTCAAGAGTTTTTCCGAAAGTATGATGCCAGTCCAGGTTGCGACAGAAGATTCGAAACAGACTCGTCAGGTCGTCACAGTCAAAGTCCCCAGCCAGATAAGCGTCCGCTAATCCCAGGTCTCTGCCCGTCACCAGTCGTCGATAGAAACGTGGATTTTTTACGGAAATCGTGGCTCTCAGAGCATCCGGGGAGTTCTCTCCCACGACAAATCTTTCATTCTGATCCTCCAGGCAGATCTGGCCATTTTTCAGCGAACTCAGCCTTCCGAGAACCAGCCTTCGACAGGCCCTGTTCAGCCACGACGCCGGCTTGCCTCGTGTGGAACTAAGGACTTCTGATTCCTCGGGCCGGACCGCGTCACTGATGACTTGCTGGCTGGATGTGACAATCACAGAACTCATTCGTCAATTCCTTGTGTCGCGTGGCAACGTGCCTGCCGGAGTGAACAATCTTCATAACATGGTTCGCTGAACTGCGGCTCACCGAACGCGTGAGCGCCGTTCGGCGGCAGGCCATCAACCGGTGAAGCGTCCGGATCCGGCCGTATTCCGGGATGCGGACAAAACGGGACACCCTTGAGCCAGAGCCTCAGTGCCTGCCAATAAATACCGACGGTCACCTGCATGGTCATGACGGGATATCGGAACAGGACTCGTGCCAGGCTTCGCGGCGTAACGGGACGCCGTTTCAGAGTCATGCTGGCAGAGAAGGCGATCGAGTCCTCACGACGGTTTTGAATCTGAATGGCCAGTTGTTCTGCCGGCGGGGTAATTCGCCAGTGGTAAGTAAAATCCATCGGCATGAACGGAGAAACGTGAAACTCTTTGCTGTGCTGCGCTCGAATCAGACGACCCGTGTCTGTCCCTGAGGGCGCACCCGGTCCGGTGCTCGAATCTTCCACGCCGAATTCATCACGTGCATCGATTACATAACAGTGTCTTTCTCCCCACGGCGTATTGTTGACCTCCGCCACTACGGCTTCAACAGACTGGCCTGAACTGTCGTAACAGAAAAAGAAGCTGACAGGATTCATCAAATAGCCGAAATAACGGAGATGTGTCAACAGACGGACGGCACCGGACGGGCGGAATCCTGCTCGTAACTCCACCAGATTCCTGACGCTTTGGTCAAGCGGTTCAGCGGCTGGCCCCAGATGATCTTCACGGCGGAAACGGGCAATTGCTGGCCTGGTCGATGACCACAACCAGCTGTTGCGAAACACATCGTCTATTTCATCAAGGTCCAGATAGAGCATGAAGAGTGAATTGTGAAACTCGTGCGCTGGCGGACCGACCCTTCGATGGCGCACCATTCCTTCGTAAATGCAACTATGCATGCACCGGATCTCCAGACTGCAGCCTTACAGGAGTCTCTTCAAAGGCTGAAGCAACTGCAAGTCCGCTGTTGACTCCGTCTTCATGAAATCCATTGCCCCAATATGCTCCGCAGAACGACAGGCGATCGTTTCGAATCAACTCGCCGTGCCGCTGCTGTGCCGACTTGCGTTGAGCTGTGAAGACCGGATGACTATAACGAAACTTCCTGATAATCTTTTCCGGGTCGATCGCGCTGTCTTCGTTCAGCGTCACACAGAATGTATGCCGGGACTGAATGTGCTGCAGGATGTTCATATTGTAGGTCAGCGTGGCATGATTCGAAGTGCCCGGAGGAATGTGGTAATTCCAGCTGGCCCAGGCTGCCGTTCGTCGTGGCAGTAACGAAGTATCTGTGTGCAGCACGGCGGTGTTCGGTTCATAGGGTATCGCTCCCAACACGGACTGTTCCACTGCGGATGCCTGTTCTCCCAGAATTAGTAGCGCTTGGTCGCTGTGGCATGCAAAAATTACTTCGTCAAAGTGCTTCACGCCACGCTCGGTTTCCACTGCCACAGATTCTGTTCCACGGACAACCGAACGCACGGGTGTGCGCAGAAGAATGCGGTCCAGAAACGGCTGCGTCAGTGCCTGCACGTAGTTTCGTGAACCGCCCTTGATGACTCTCCAGGTCGGTCTGTTTTTCAGACTCAGGAGGCCGTGATTGCGATAGAAATCGCAGATGAAGCGGATAGGGAAGTTTTCGAATGTGCTTGTCGGGCAAGACCAGATCGCGGCACCCATTGGCAACAGGTAATGTCTGGAGAACTGCGATGAATAGCGATTTTGCACAAGAAAATCGCCCACGGTCTGTTCGACTTCAGAATCATCCGTCTGGTCCAGTGCTTCGCGGTTGAATCGCAGGATGTCACGAATCATGCGATAGAATCCGGGCCGCAACAGGTTTCGCTTCTGCACAAACATCCCAGACAGACCGCTGCCGCTGTACTCAAGGTTGTCCTCGTCAGCACGAACACTGAAACTCATTGATGTGGGCACCGACTCCACCCTGAGTTCGTGCAACAAACGGCAGAAATTCGGATACGTTCGGTCGTTAAACACGATGAAACCAGTATCCACCGCATGGAGTTCGCCCGCGACGTTGACAGACACGGTATTCGTGTGGCCACCTGCGTATTCATTGGCTTCGTAAACGGTCAGCTCATGGGCCGCGTGCAGATGGCGCGCGGCGACAAGCCCCGAAATTCCTGATCCGATGATGGCGATCCGCATGTGGTAGTCTCAAAAAACGATGGTACATCGTGAACGTTTTTAGAGTCGGGAGTTCGCCTGGCCAGTGTTTCTGTCAAAAATTCCCCGTTGCTGCGGTAGTTCAGGCCAGCACGATTTGGCGGCGAAATGGCGTCAGACGCGAGTGTGTGCGTGTTTCGTCACGAATCGTCGGATGTGGGTTCGAGATGATCCGATTGCTGCTGCAAGATGCGGGTAGGCTCCGGAACGAAGGCGGAGCGCAGCAAAATGCCGAGCGATCCAACAGAGTCAGATCGCCCGGCACCGGAGCAGAGAGGACGAAGTGGGAGGGGCTTCGTCAGGTGCATCCGTACCCGACGCGCAAACAGATGCTCGCGTCAGGGGATGAGTCGCATGAATCGTACTGACAGGACCAGCGGCTGAACGCAATCCTTTGCGCGGGCCAGCCGCCGACGAGTTTTCTGCGTCCGTGCAGAATCGAATCAGTATGTTCCGAGGACGTCTTGCGGAGGTGCGGCAGCCACAACCGGATAGCCGCCAACCTGCGGTTGCGCGAAGGCGGTCTGCTGCATGCCAGGGGCATACATCGCCGACGGATAACCACCGGCTGAAGCACCGCAGGGGCCACACGCACCACCGCCGGCACCGCCATAGGGAGCGTAGCCACCACCGTGACCCAAGAGACAGCAACCACTCAACGAGCTGACCATGAGCAGACAAGCGAACAAGCGAGCGAGACGAGACATCAATAATCCTCCGGGACGTTGCGGGAAAACCGGCAACAAAGGCGGGATGTTGAATGCGTGATTTCGAATGACTTAATCTGGGATTCGGAATGAAGAGTTCCTGATCCAACCTCAGATTAAACGGAGGAGAAATCAACGGACATTCGAGAGAGGGGAGAGAACGAGAGGAGATTTGAACCGCAGGAACTGCAGTTCGAGTGAGAGGGACAGTAAGAGAAACCGGCAGTTCAGGTCAATAGCTGTTTTCCTCGGCAAAAACGGCATTTGCTGACAATCTTCGGAAAAATTCCCCGACTCGTCGGGAACGAATTCCTGAATTAGAATCAAGTATCTTCGGCGGGGATCTCCGGCTTCTCCCAGTTGCAGCGCCGCGCGTGATGCGGACACGCGGCTTCACAGTAGCGGCAGCCGACATGGCTACGAAGTCGCTCACACGGACCTTGCCCTTTTTACTATGCACACCGATCCCGGCGAAAAGACGAACGTGGCAGATCAGCACCCGGACGTGGTGGCTCGTCTGAGCAAACTTGCCAAAGGCATTCGCGGTGAACTTGGGGATGAGTTGACCGGCACGAAGGGGACAGAAGTCCGGTTGGCTGGGAACACGGCAGTAAAGTAAAAATCGTTTAACCGCGTGGGCAACGCCCCGCGCGAGGGAATCAGGCCGGCTGATCGCGGCCCGCCGGGCACGCGGTTAAACGAGCCGATGCCAATGCGTGCGCTATCACTTCAACACCGATTTGGCGACAAAGGCTCATCACGCGGAGCTTGATGGCTACATTGAATGCATCCCGTTGGAGCGGAGCTTCAGAAACGCAAGGCGGCGGTGCAGGCTTCCCAGCGTTGTTTAAACTCGTCCATGTCGTCCGTGCCGAGGACGTTCTGCAGCGTTTTGTATCCGGTTGGATCGGATGCAACATTCTCACGAAATTCGTGGTAGAACTTGACCAGCAGTCCGTGCTCCTGAAGGTAGTAACACAGATACCGGGCCTGGGCGTAATTGGCCCCCGGATCTTCTTCGTAGAATTCATGGCGTGTCGTGCTGCACCACGTTTTGAACGCGGGGACTCGCTGATCGGCGATCGCCTCTTTCGTGAAATAGTCCTTCTTCAGTCGATTGACGGCCCATTGCACGGTGTGCGTGGAGTGCTGTTGCACCGTTTCTCCGGAATCGTTCCCGACTACGACGAATGGTTTTTCGAGGACCACATGAAAGTCCTCGCCGGGCAGGCGTTTCTTTAACCCGTGAATGTGCTGAGCGTAATCGGCATCAGTGAATTCCGTTGATGTCGAACCACGCAGCTTCGAGGTCGGCCGCAGCCGCATCATCACGGGCGTGGAATCAAGCAAGCCACGCTGTTTCAGATCGCGGCGATGAATTTCGTCGAGCCGGTTCAGCAGTCCGCGTGCGGATTCGGTGACCGCAGATGGCTGATCATACTGTTGTTTCAGATTCAGGATTGGCGCTCCAGTTGGACGGAACCGGGTCCCCTGAAAGGTCGGTGGCAGAAATCCCGCCGTCCAGTTGCGGGTTCCGTTCCTGGGTGGACCAGGTGGATCATTCAGCACAACGTAGGCGGGCAAATTTGTACTGACCGCCCATCATCACGCCGTTGTCCGCGATCTTCAGTGCCGCCAGATTTTCCTTGTGGTCAGCTTCGGATTGATCCGGATAATGTTGCCGGAGTGTTTCAATCTGCGCGGTGCTGACAGCCTGTTTCAAACTCGACTCCATTTTTTTCAGTTCTGCAATGAGCGGCGGATTCACCTCAGCCACTCGCCTGCGACGTTCCGGTGTGGCCACGTCCAGCGAGCGGTTTTTGAAACTCAGCCAGTCGTGTTCATCCAGAGCGCCCTGGAAGATCGCTTTGAACCGATAGTAGTCTCGATGGAGAATGGCATCGTACTTGTGCGAATGACATCGGGCGCATTCCATGGTCAGGCCCATCACGCCTGCGCCAAGCACGGTGATGGCATCGCTGATCACTCGGCGGCATTCCGATCAGGTCGAGATACGCTCGGCGAATGAGTGTGTCGCGATCCGCTTCGGGCGAAAAGTCCACGTCATTTTCTGTCAGCTTTTTCTGGATAAGGTTGTCGATGGATTTGGCCTCGAGCGTTGCCACAGGCGACTGAAAAGCCCCGTGCTGCCGGTCCTCGCTGGACACCAGTGGATCCGGATCCGTTGAGGCAACATCCGCCAGGACATCGACCTCCATCGCGAAAGATCAAGCCCACCTTTCTGGACTTTGTCGCTGTGACATTTCCCGCACTGGTCTGCGAGAACTGGCTGAATATCTGACTCGAAGACCGGCCCCTGTTCATCAGCCCGCGCCGATGGAATCAATATCAGGCAACAGGCAGAGATGGCAAAGAAATGGAGACGCTGATGCGTCATTCCAGCACTTCCTCACACACCACGCCCCGCATGTCCATTTCAAATTCGATATCAACAATCGGTGGCCGTGTATAAAACCAGTGAACTCCTCGACTTGCAATCGCCGGCAGCCGCGACACCAGAACACTCTCCAGCAGCGGACGCAGCTGGTGAGCCGTGTAGACATCCAGCACTGTCAGCAGTTCGCTGCTGCCGCCCAGTCCCTGCAGACGCAAATTCATGATCTCAGCAACGCACTCCGCTTTTTCGATCAACGCATCCGGGCTGGTCTCGCCCACGCGCACAATGCGACGTTCCGCGAGTTCGCCATCCGGCAATTCGCCACCACCAGCCACGACAAACGTGGGTCGCGAAAGATCTGAAGGGCGGGCGTACGAAAACGCGAACAGCATCGCTTCACGCGGGGGATCAACCACAGGTGCCACATTAGTCCGCGCCACGGGATTGAGTCCATCGACCATCATCTGCCACTCATTCAGCAGCCGTCGGTACTGGTTGTTGAAATCAATGAATCCGCCCATGGTATACGGCTGCGGACACCGCAATTCGACAGCGCAAAGGTTGCGGCAAGTCAGCTTTTTTCCCTCCAGATACCGGCGTGCGGCGTTCAGGCCGTCGTGCCATGGCAGCTGCGTCTGCAGTGCCGCATGCACGATTTCAAATCCCGGCATTGCAACGACACCTGACGAATAAGGCGCGATTCCCGGAAGAAATCGGTATCCTCCGGATTCGTTCGATTTCAACAGACCTGGCATATCATCCCTTTTTGGCTCATTTCATGAATCAATCCGACGTTGACGTTATGCTGCAACAATCACTGACTGACGGCAAGCTTTCGAGAGCTGAAAAGTCGGTTCTCAAGGAAATTCTGACATCCGATGCCGATACACAACACCAACGTGACCTGCTGCGGAATCGTGCATTCGAAATCGCACGGCAGTCTCTGCTGGGGCCGGATGTGAAGAATGCGATCGACTGGCTGGAAGACGTCGTTGGCGTGCTGCTGCAGGCCGAACGTCCATCCGGAAGTGACCCGGGCCAACAGATCAGCGAAGTCCACTTCAGCCCCGGCGACGACTGCCGTCTGCGGATTCAGGAATTGCTGCGCGAATCACGGGTCTCTATCGACATCTGTGTCTTCACGATCACTGACGATCGGATCACTGTAGCCTTGATCGATGCAGCCGCGCGCGGTGTGAGAACACGAATTATCGGCGACAACGAAAAAGCGTTCGATCCCGGCAGCGATATGCATCGTCTGGCGGAAGCGAGAATTCCGATTCGAATGGATACATCACCCAATCACATGCACCACAAGTTTGCCGTCTTTGACGGCAGGATTGTGATTTCCGGCAGCTACAACTGGACGCGCTCAGCCTCAGAGCACAACCAGGAAAACATTATGGTCACGAACGACAGGAAATTCGTGCAATCTTTCATGAAACAGTTCGAACATCTCTGGCATCAAATGGAGCCGCTGGCCGGGTAGATTTGTACGAGATATCCACACCTTCTATCGTTATTGACTTTGAGGACGATCCCATGCTGGCAGAAGAAATTCGACTCAAACAGTCTCGGAAACGCAGCGCCAACTGGCAGCGTTGGGGACCATATCTGTCGGAACGACAATGGGGCACAGTGCGCGAAGATTACTCAGATTCCGGTGACTGCTGGAATTACTTTCCGCATGATCATGCCCGCAGTCGTGCCTATCGGTGGGGCGAAGACGGGCTGCTGGGAATCAGTGATCGGGAATGCCGCCTGTGCTTTGCGCTGGCACTTTGGAACGGCAAAGACAGGATCCTCAAGGAACGACTCTTCGGCCTGACGGGGCCGGAAGGCAACCATGGCGAGGATGTGAAAGAGAGTTATTTCTATCTGGATTCCACGCCGACGCATTCCTATATGAAGTCACTCTATAAATACCCACAGGCAGAGTATCCCTATGGGCCGCTGGTCGAAGAAAATCGGAGACGGGGAAAGTTTGACCTCGAATACGAACTCGCGGATACCGGTATCTTTGATCACAGTCGTTACTTCGACGTTTTCGCGGAATACGCAAAGGAATCTGCCGACGACATTCTGATCAGAATCACAGTCGCAAACCGTGGTGACCTGGTGTCCACAATTCATGTGTTGCCAACTTTGTGGTTTCGCAATACATGGTCATGGGGATGCACTCATGAGGGCTGTGAAGTCAAGCCGTCGATTACTCGTCAGGCGGATGGGTCGTTACTGTCCGATCACCCGACCCTGGGGCAATTTCGTCTGCACATCGCCGGGACTTTCAGTGGTTCCCTGATGAGCGCTACTGAACCTGTGACATTGCTGACGGAAAATGAGTCTAACAGTACACGCCTGTTTTTCGCTCCCGCTTCCGGGGCGATGGCAAAGGATGCGTTTCATGACTTCGTGATTGCAGGTGAAAACCGTGCCGTCCTGGACCTGAAACGGGGAACGAAAGCCGCTCGGCATTTCGTTGTGACAATTCCGCCTGGCGGTCAAACCACTTTGAAACTGCGATTGACGAAAGGTGATTTGAGCACGGCCGATCCTCTGGGGCCGGAATTCGACAGGATTTTTCACAGTCGAATTGTTGAGGCAGATGCCTTCTACGCAAAAACTTTGCCACAGCAGGCGACCGCCGAAGAAGCGAACGTGGCCCGTCAGGCACTCGCCGGCCTGCTGTTCAGCAAACAGTTTTATCATTATGCCATTCAGCACTGGATCAGCGGCGACCCGGAACAGCCTCAGCCGCCCGAGTCTCGTCGCAACGGCCGCAACAGTGAATGGACGCATTTGTTCAATCGTGACATCATCTCCATGCCGGACAAATGGGAGTATCCGTGGTACGCCGCCTGGGATCTGGCGTTTCATATGATTCCGATGGCGACGGTCGATCCGGATTTTGCCAAATCCCAGTTGCTGCTGCTGCTGCGTGAATGGTACATGCATCCGAACGGGCAGATACCGGCTTATGAGTTTGCGTTTTCTGATGTCAATCCGCCGGTTCATGCATGGGCGTGCTGGCGTGTTTATAAAATGACCGGCCATCGAGGGGAGCGTGACCGAGGTTTTCTGGTGCGTGCCTTTCAGAAGCTGTTGATCAATTTTACATGGTGGGTCAATCGCAAAGATGTGAATGGCCGGCACTTGTTTTCCGGTGGGTTTCTCGGACTGGACAATATCGGCGTCTTTGATCGGTCGAAGCCCCTGCCGACCGGTGGCTATCTGGAGCAGGCCGATGGCACAGCATGGATGGCCTTCTACTGCGCGACGATGCTGTCGATTTCGCTGGAACTCGCTCGTGAGGATTCGGCGTATGAGGACATTGCTTCAAAGTTCTTCGAACACTTTGTCGCGATCACCGATGCCATGAACTGCCTCGGCGGCACTGGACTCTGGGACGATCAGGATGGGTTCTACTACGACCAACTGAAAGTCGGCGGCGATTCGCATCGGCTGAGAATCCGTTCGATCGTAGGCATTATCCCACTGTTTGCAGTGGAAGTGCTGGAAGGAGATCTACTGCTGCAATTACCC
>JAYUVA010000614.1:0-3976 GCA_043754375.1 Candidatus Kuenenia sp.
GTCGTTCGTGCGCATCACCCAGGTGGCCAGCCGTGGGCGAGTCTCTGGCAACAGTGTGTCCAGTTCGAACCAGCGTTTGCGTTGAGGAGGTACGGCATCGGGATCAATAGAGATCACCTCCAGATAAGAACACCCCCCGATCTTCAGCAGCGCATTGTGAGTTCCCAGGCGTGGGTGCTGGCCGCCCGGCTGCATTTTGCAGCCAAGCGACTGCTCCACATACTGAATGCCCGAAGCAAGCGTGGGAGCCGTCACCACCAGATGATCGATTGCGCTGGAGAGCATATCAGAGTTCACCCTGTCAGAGTTTCCGTGGCAACAGGCGACGTTGTATCTCGCGCGGGCAGTCATGAGGTTGAGCCGAATTCGTGAGAATTCGGAAGCGATCCATGTCTCAGCCCGAAGTCTCACGACTTCGGCTACAACAAGTAGGCCTCATCATCGGCACGTTGTCCCCATCAACCAAGCGGAGCATACGTCAATCGCGTTTTTGCGTCCATGCTGGCATCGCGGTCAGGATACTCTCATTCCGGACACACGATCGTTCGTCGCAAACGTCGATTCAAAAATTGACGCGCAACGGGAATACCATCACCGCGATCGCCAAGGTGCTGGGACACAGAGGGACCTGATCGACCGGCGAGCGATCGCGGGCTGCTCCCAGCCCGCGTCACGGTTTTGCGTCGGTCGTTTCATTCATCCGATACAGCGGCAGCAGGCGGTAATAGACTTCCAGCGTCAGCGTGGCCAGAGCGGTCGAATACAGGCGTCCGCCATATCGACCCCATTCGTCATTGGGATCCCAGGTGCCGGACATCGGGCCGGACTGCACCTGCAGTTCAACCAGCATATCACGCACGCTGGCATTCCAGTCCTGCCACGGTTTTCCGCCATGCTGATACATGGCCAGCGTGCCGTAGTACCAGTAATAGAAGTTCATGTCCGAAAGTCGCGGTGGATTACGCATCAAATAGGCGATCGATTCTGTACTTGCAGCAGAATCCCGCGGGTAGCCGAGCATCTGTTGGCAGAATAACGCTTCCGCAGTCATCGTGGGTGAGACCGGTTCGGAATTGCTTTCATTGGAAACGACGTTGCGACGATATCCAAACAGGCCGCCACTTTTCCCCTGACGCACGGTTTCGACGAAACTCTTCATTCGTGTACGCACGGCTTCCGGAAGATTCACGCCTGCAATCTCAGCGCTCTTGAGCGACATCAATTGCCAGCCCAGCATGCTCACATCCCCTTCCTGCCACTGTTTATATCTCCAACCGCCGCCTTTGGGATCCTGCTGGCTGATTGTAAAGGCGATCGCCTTTGCCAGCGCGGCACGCAGTCGCAGATCATCGACTCTCCGAATTGAATACGCAAACTGGTTGGCCTGCATGCTTCGCGCCGCTCCGTTCATCGCGATGACGCGCAGCATGTTCTGCGAGGTGGCGACACTGGACAGATGGGCGGCTGCAAGTTCAGCATTGTCCATGGCAAATCGCAATGCTTCGGGATCAACGATCGGTCCGAGCACAACTTCCTTCTGCATGCCGTACGCTTCGGCCAGCGAATACGTCGCCATCGCATGGCAATACATCCGCGCAAATTTTTCAGCATTGCCGTATAGGTTTCCATCGACGGCCTGCTGGTTGATCAACCAATCGAGCGCCCGATCGACTTCGACCGCGTAGCGACCTTCTTCGTGCGTGTAGCCGGCACCCAGAAAACTAAGTATGACGAGTGCCGTCAATCCCGTGTCTGCTTCCTTGCCCGCGAATTCACGATCCACGCCATTCTCATCGAAACTCACCTGACCAGCACCAAAATCTTCCGCATCCCAGCGACCATTTTGCGACTGATTGGCAGCCATCCAGGTCAGACTGCGTTCGACAGCCGATTCCGATTCCTTTGTCCCGCCAAACCGTTCTGCGGCATCGCGGCGAGCTTTTTCGGCACGCAGTCTGTAAGTCAGCGGAGGATTGTCACGACGGCGAATGGTCGGCAGCACATTGTCCAGCAGTGGTGCACCAGACTGCAGTGCATCACTGTACTTAGGAGCCAGATCGCCGATCCGCACGTCGTCATAACTTTCGGACAGGGGTGTTGTCGTCCGCGGAGTATCATGCGTCATGCGGGATGGGCGTGCGGCAGGATCGCGGTCCGGGACTGAATGGGAAAGACGGGGCAGTCGCGACTGAAACGTGCTCGCGCTCGACTTCTCGGTGGATTTTCCAGGCTGCGCATTGTTCCCGTCAATCGCTTCGTCATCCGCCATCGGAGCTGTCCGGCGGGCAATCGATTCTGCCGGGTCGTCAATCAACGGTGGCAATTCAACTGAGGAATCCGATGCCGTTGCGACATTGATCGCCACCTCTTCCGGATTGATTTCGAACTTCATTTCCGGAGCCGTGAGTGGCCGCGAAGGATCGGCCAGCCGATCAGAATCATCCGGACGTCCCGTAATCGGCTGCGTGCGTTGCATTTGCGGTTTGAAAACGTCCGCCGGGCTTTGTTCCACCGCGGTCTTGAGATCAGCCGCGGGATCTTCGGCCGCCACTTGCTTTGGACCTTTCTCACCGGCGTCTGTTGGCAAAGCCAGTTCCGTCAGTTGCTGTGGCTGGAACTGCGTGACGTCATCAACCGTTGTTGTCAATGATTCCAGTTTGTCGGGCGTACGATCAAGAAGTTCTGGTGGAGTGATCTCCGGGGCGATGTCTTCAAAGCGATGCAGTTCAATTTCCGGCTGAATCGGTCGATCGGCGATCGGGGTGTTACCCGACTCAGGAAGTTTCACATCATGATCGCTTTCGACCAGAACTTCCGTGATCACATCCGGCGGCTCAGGTGGTAACTCATGGGCCGCCGCTTTTCGTAGCGCGAGTGGTTCAAAGACTTCCAGTCCGAGAAAGCAGACCCCATGAATCAGGATCGATGCCAGCAGCGACTTGAAGGCAATGTTGCGATCACCCCAGCGCGTCGCGAGCATGGTCAGCAGATGTGCGAGTGAGGCAATCATCGTCAGCAGCAAAGCCAGCGCAATGACATCATCGCCGCTCAGCGGAGCGCCATCTGTGAGTTTATGGAGAAGCTGACGCAGTGCGTTCATGGAGAACCCGATGCACCCGTTTCCAGAGGCTGAAAGGCCAGTGAGAACTTTTTGATCTGAACCTGATGGCAGGCATTCATGACGTCGATCACCGCCTGATACTGTCCTTCACCATCACCGCGAATGAGGACGGCCTGATCGGCATACGCATCCTTTGCGGCCTTCAATTCCTGAACCAGCTGAGACTGATCAAGATCCCGGTCTTTGATGGTGATGCGTCCCGATCGGTAGACCGTGATCACCAGCGGGTCCGGCGTGCGACTCATGGTCTGCACGGCTGAGGCAGTCGGCAGTTCGACATCAAATTTCTGATCGTGCTTCTCTTCGGTAAACCTCGCACCGACCATGAAAAAGATGATCAGCAGAAACACAACGTCGATCATCGGCGTCAGGTTCAGCATCGGTTCTTCGAGCGTATCAGTCTTGAGCGGCATGGTGGCGTTGAACGCATTGGTGATGGAATGGTTGTTGGCGTCAATCAGAACTGGAAGTATACCGAGAAAGTCGCGTACGACAGAAGCCCTTACGGATTCAAGTCAAAATCGTTGGAAAAGTCTGTTCGACGAGGGAAGAACAGCTGGCCCGTCTGTGAACTTGCACCGTATGTAGGGTGGGACAAGCGATAGCGCCGGCCCACCATTTTTCCGACGTGGTGGGCCTGCGCTCCGCTGGTCCCACCCTACGAAATCACAAATTGGCCAGCCGCGACAACGCAATGTTGGTGCTGGCGAGCGAACATGCCTGTTGATAAAATCGCCCGACATTAAAGGAACCTCTCATGCCACTTCGCGACCATTTTCGACCACCATTGAGCACTCAGTCTTCCTGGGAAGAAGTCCACGGCGGATGGCCCATGGTAATTGTGCAACAGCTCGG
>JAYUVA010000615.1:0-8003 GCA_043754375.1 Candidatus Kuenenia sp.
CACTTGCCGTGTTGCACGCACTGTCGTAACCTGACTGCACTGCGTTTCATCCGGCAGTGATCGAGCGGCAAAATCGCAGAATCGCAGAATCGCAGAATCGCAGAATCGCAGAATCGCAGAATCACAAATCACAAATCACAAATCGCAAAGAATCGCAAATGCGAACAAAGCGTTCAACCAGAGCGGCGGTGGTTCGGGTTTTGAAATGGATGCGTTACCCCCGCCGCCAGGTTAACGCAGCTGGTAAGTGTACACATGTTCTATAAACTCTCTGGCTGTGGATGGATCAGGCTGCTTGCAGCATTGACAATGGACCTGTTCCAATGTGTAGTATCCGCTGCGAAGTTTTCCCCGAACGAATTCGCTTTCCGTCAGAACGTGCGACGGGACGACAGCGTTGCGAGGGGAAACTCGGGGAAACAGAGTCTGCGGTAAGTGGGCTCGTCCACATCCTGAAGCCGTAAGAATTGCTGGTTGAACGCAGCCAGCGTCTATTGAAGGAATATCTGTTGTTTCAGGCGCCGTCTGAATTTCAAGGTCGCGTTTTAGAGCCGATCGTCTGGCCGAATTGGCGATCCGGTAATGGCGTCGTATTCCTGCTGACGCTGATCCTGGCCACGGCATTGATTGTTCAGGACGCCACGGCTCAGGAGACTTTCGTTTCGCCGACCTCGAAAAAGACACAGACAGACGAAACGCCTGAAGGCGCGATCGACAATCAGATTGCGGCGAAGGAGAAGGAAGAGTCTGAAACGATTGATTTGTTGACGGATGATTTGACTCAGCACTGGAAAACTTTCAGTTCATCGCCGGAAATCGCGGATGCGCCCGTCTGGAAAGTTGTCCGCGAAGGCGATGACAAGGAACTCATCCTGATTTGTTCCGGCGAGCCTAAAGGCTTTCTCTATACGACAGAGAGTTGGGATGAGTTTGAACTGACGTTGGAATGGAAGTATCCCAAAGATCCGGACGGCAACAGCGGCGTGCTTGTCTACACGCAGGACGAACCACGTATCTGGCCAACATCGATGCAGGTACAACTGCATCAACCAAAGGCTGGCGACGTATTTCCCAGCGGAGATGCGATGAGCGACCATTCCAGTGAAACGGGATTGAATCTCGCGAGGCCAGTAGATACCTGGAATGAAGGTAAAATCGTCAGCCGGAGTGGTCGGTTGAGTATGGAAGTGAATGGCAGGAAAGCAGGTGAAGTCAGCGGAGCAAAACCATCCTCGGGCCGCATCTCCTTACAAAGCGAAGGTTCCGTTGTCCATTTTCGCCGTTTGCGATTACGCAAACTGCCTGTGACCGATCCCGAAAAGAATTCCGGTGTAGAGCCCGCGAACAACGCAGATCGCACCTGTTTCGAGCCCGTGTCTGCAGGGTCACCACGTTCCTGGCAGAGGAGCTACAGTGAACGCGGCAGCAGAGCTTCGATACGTCGTACTTCCAAAGTTTCCGTGACTGCCCCCCGTCATCGACGCCCATAATGCCGGTCAGACATTCGCGTCTTAGCGTGTCTGAATTCTGCGGCGCCGCAATCCGGAAATTCGCGTCGTCTGGTTTAGACTGTGGCGAGCACGACCTTCGATTGATATCCTTCCCGCCGGTTGAATGGTATTCACACATGATAATGAGGACGCAGACGTGAAGGCTCTGGTGAAGCGACATGCCCAAAAAGGGCTCTGGCTGGAAGATGTTCCCGAACCAAAAGTTGGCGTCAATGACGTGCTGATCAAAGTGGATCGCACCGGCATCTGTGGCACCGATGTGCATATTTATGAATGGGATGCGTGGGCTCAGAAAACAATCCCGGTCCCCATGGTGGTAGGGCATGAATTTGTCGGCGAAGTGGTCTCAGTGGGGTCCAATGTTGTCGATTTCCATCCCGGTGAGGTGGTGAGCGGGGAAGGCCATGTCGTCTGCGGTCGCTGTCGAAACTGTCTGGCCGGCCGACGTCATCTTTGCGCAAAGACGCAGGGAATCGGTGTGAACCGACCGGGAGCGTTTGCCGAATACATCGCACTGCCGATGACGAATGTGTGGCATCATGACGCCGCGATTGATCGTGACATAGCATCGATCTTTGATCCGTTCGGCAACGCGGTGCATACGGCATTGGCATTTCCGGTATTGGGTGAGGATGTGTTGATCACTGGAGCAGGCCCGATCGGTCTGATGGCCACAGCAGTTGCACGTCATGCGGGAGCCCGCTTTGTCGTTGTGACCGACGTCAATCCATGGCGTCTGGAACTGGCAAAGAAGATGGGTGCGACACGCGCCGTGAACGTCACAGCGGAAACACTGGAAGACGTGCAGCACGAGCTGGGAATGGTGGAGGGGTTTGACGTCGGTCTGGAAATGTCGGGTAATCCGACAGCATTTCGTGCCATGTTGAAAAACATGGCGCATGGCGGGAAAATCGCGATGCTTGGGATTCCGTCAGAGGATATCTCCATCGACTGGAATCTGGTCGTGTTCAACATGCTCACGATCCACGGCATTTACGGTCGTGAGATGTATGAAACCTGGTACAAGATGACCGTGATGCTGCAGAGCGGACTGGATATCAGTCCGGTGATCACACATCGTCTGCACTACACCGAATTTGAACAGGGCTTCGCGGCGATGAAGTCAGGACAGTCAGGGAAAGTGATCCTGAAGTGGTGACAAATGGCGAGCGGCATGCGTCAGCTTGCCGGTACAAAAGCGAGAGCCAATGGGCTCACGCGACTCGTGACTTCACCAGCTTTTCATGCAGCGAAGGCTGCTGTTGATACCAGCGGAGAATTCCGTCGAGTTTGGCAGTTGTTTCACCTTCGCCCAAGTTACGGAGCACACGTTGTGCCAGCGGAATGGTGAAGCGATTTACCAGCGGACGGACCCAGCCGGCAAGTTCAAGCCTCTGACCTGTCGGAGCTCGCCGAAAACCCATGCCTGTCTTGAACTGATCGAGCGAGCCGAGTCCGGCCTGAATGGATTCATAGCCATAGTTGATCTGCTTCACTTTGCCCGTATGAATACGATTTCGCACAAATTGATACACCATGGCGTTGTTTGGAAAGGCATCCAGAAACTGCAATGACGACCGCACGATCAGCAAATTTGCCACATCTTCAATTGTGAACGAAATCAGATAGGCCGCCAGCGAATCGCCGACGAACGCCGCCCAGGTTTCAGCACCCTCGGTTCTGGAGGCTTCCTCGAAGTAGCGAGTCCAGTATCTTTCGAGATTGGACGGAACTTTTCGTCCCTGTCGAATCAAGGTGTCAGCGTTGAGCGGAATGGCGTGCTTCTGCAGCAGACTGAAATCGACTTGTTCAACACGACATGCGTCCAGCCCGCGTCGCACCTGCGTCCTTGTGCGACTGCGAAGCAACGGGAAATCGTAATTCGGGTCATCGCAGATCACCCGAAAGCTTTCGATCCCCTGTTCGACAGCACAACCAAACCTCGCGACCAGCCCGTCGCGTTTCAGAATATTCCCGAGATCCACTTCGGTCGCATCGATATCGCGATGATACGGAAAGCTGGAATAGACTCCTCGCTGTGAATTGCACCAGTAAAGCCCATTGGCCTCACGGACTGTGTGCCCCATGCGTTCGAGAAAATGAGCGAAATGTTGTGGATTGACTGCCATTGTGATTCTTCGTGACACACCGTGCGCAGGAAATTGGAGCAGGAATTTGTTGTAGCCGGATTCGTCAGAATTCGGTCGTAAATAATCGACACGTCCGAATTCTGACGTATCCGGCTACACTCCACTCGTGGCCGCGCGGAGCAAAACACCGCTCATGGTGGTGCATTTGCACCACTCCGCGATCTGGGTGGACATTGAGTTTAGTTCTCGACAGCGTTTCGACTCAAGATCGATCCTTTCGATCCCGAGATTCTGTAATTCGACTGGATTCATGGTTCACGCAGCACGGTCGTGGCCTGTTTTGCAGACAGCACGATCTGAATAGCCCGATAAACGCAAGTCCCGAAATACGCAGGTCAGCCGATCTGCCAGCGGCAGGTTGTCAAGATGATCAATCACGGTGCCATGCTGATCAAGGGATGGATGCGTCATTATCTCAACAGATGCGGTGGCAAGTCGATCGGTTGATCGAAAGTGTTCGAAGTTCTCGACCGTGCCGAAATAGTCGGTCCCGCGGAGTCCGTTCAGTGTAATCCAGCGGTTAAGGCATGATTTGGCGATGCGTTTTGGGGAGACCACAGGCCGTGAATCCATATTCCTCGAAATCCTGAGATGCCGGATTCCAAGTTGTTTCAGAACAGGCTGGATCGCCAGGTAAACCATCGGCTCATTGTGAACATGCTGATGCGAATCTGCGTGCGTTAACGGAAGTCCCGCATCCCGACATCGCCGGATCTGCGCGCCGACTTCTGCAGCAATCATGGCTCGATCGGACTTCGAAAGCAGACGCGACCGGAATCGACGGAATCTGCCGGATGCATCACACAAGGCTGGATTGCTCCGCAGTTCAGGCAGAAGTGGCCAGCCTTCGGTGAGATTCAGATGCACACCAATTCGATCCGTCAGTTGCATGGAGATCGACATGCCACAAGCTTCATCGAACCCCGGCATGTTGGCCATAATTGTCGCGCTGGAAATCAGACCGCCACGAAAACAAGTCAGAATCGCATGATTCACGATCGACGATTGTCCGAAGTCATCGGCGTTGACGATAATCGTGCCTGGTGGAACACTCATGCAGCCGCTCCCAGATGCTGGTTCTCGTCTGAAGTCTGATCTTCAATCGTGAGCACATCCGGAATGATAACGCTTTCCCCGAATTGAAGTTCCAGCAGTTGTCGATCGTCGTCGGAGGTCAGACAGACAAAGCCCAATTGCTCCATGACTTCTCGAAGCGGTGCATTGCGTGAGGTCACTCGCAATCGTGCCCGGAGTTGCTGATATCCAATATGCTGCTGCCGCGCTGCGTACCATTTCAGAAACGTGGCCTCGACCATTTTCTGGGCCACGCGGCAGGACAGCACAAAATCAACCAGATGCGGACCAGTGTCAGTTGCTTCAAATGCCGCAAAGCCCACGATGCCGTAGCCGCCAAAGTCATCAGCGACTTCGAAGCAGAAACAATCGTGCTGGTCTGACTGCAGGAGTCCATGGAAGTCGCCTGGCAGATAACTGCGTCCCGAAAGGTTGAACTGATTACTCCGCTGCAACAGTTCGATACAGCGAGAGTGGTCTGACAACCGCGGGTTCCGGATTTGCAGCACCATGTGGCAGTTTTTCAGAAACTCACCATAATCGCCGCGCCACGATTGATGGATGCGTTTGCGCATGGCCTCGGTGAGATAACTCAGACGTCGCCCGCGTGATTCATCGCTCACCGGAACATCAAAAGCCGTGTCATCCATCAACGACGGGCCGACGGCAGGGTCGAAGACTCGCACCTGAGGCAACACATTGCTGATTTCGCGACGTTCGAATGGTGAATCATCGATCACGGCAAATGTATCGACGTTGATATTCAGTTCGTCCGCAATCTGCTGCACACTGCGACTCTTCGGCCCCCAGTGAATCGCGGGATACAGAAAGTAGTCCGCAAGTCCCAGTTGTTCGATTTGCGGCCACGCCGTTTCGTAATGATTCTTGCTGACGATGGTCTGCAGAATGCCACGTTCGTCCAGTCGATGAACCAGTTCGATCAATTCACGGTTCGGTGTGACGCCCGATGCACCTGCGTCGCCGATCACACCGTGCCACAATGTGTTATCCAGATCCCACGCCACGCACTTGATCTTCTTTGCCGGGACAGGATGTTGCGGAGTGGCAGCCGACGGCTTCGCGGTGCCGTTGATCTGCGGAATGGAACTGAACCCGTGCTGCAGACGCACAAAATCCAGCCATGTAAAGATGAGCCGGACTTCACGATCGTTTTCGATCGACAATCGCAGAATGCCGGGCTTGTCAGCCGCCAGCGAGATCAGTTCCGCAGCGTCGAGATAGTGTTCATTCCAGCCCGGCTCAATCTGCAGGCTCGTGCGAAACACAGGGACATCCGTCACGAGTTCCAACTGGATGCGAAACGCGTTTGATTCGCACGAGAAGCATTTCAAAAAGAAGGCATGCGGATGCAACTCGCCCCGTGAAAGCAATGCCGACTGATGTTCAAGCAGCGTGCGACGCGCAAGCGTGAAAGCACCGTTGAGGCGTCGTTTTGGCGACCAGCGGCGAATGATCCTTGCCAAATTTGTGACGGTTTTCTCGGTCCAGTCTAACAACGCGGTCTGCGTCCGAAGTGCGCCGATCTTCAGCATAGCCATTTTTGCAGGCCATGCGGTCTGCAATTTCGCCCAGCGTCGAAAGCGAACGTCAGCGCCGAAACGAAACAATCCCTGCACCTGACGATTTGGCATGATGCCATACACGAACCGAGCGCACTTGTGGTCCGGGCGTGCGACGAACAATGAGCACGTCGCATAACACTGCGGCATGGAACACTCGACGCAGTGTTCTTCCCAACAAAGCAACCCGGCGGCAGTCACCTCGGGATCAGGCGTCGGGGCAGGCAGGGCCTGATCGCCTCCCTGCCGCTTCCATGCAGTGGCATCCTGCCATGTCAATTGAAACACCACGTGCTCCTTCACAAAACGCACACGTCATTCTACCCGGCGAACCTTAGGTATTATTGGAGATCTGGTCAAGCAGAAGTTCGAGCCATATGCTGGCCGGGTCCTCTGTCAGCAATGGATTGATGGGTTGTGTGCCACTGGCTCTGCCAGTGTTTCATGCAGATGGAAAACACTGGCAGAGCCAGTGGCACACATCAAAGCACGGTTGACACTGCACCAGGTGGTAAATCATTTCGTTAAATGCAGATTTGAATGGACCCACCAACGCCGCTGATAGTTGAAACTGACAAGCTGTAGGGTGTGTTACTCTCCGCTTCACGCACTAATTAAACTTCGTTCTCACCAGGGTTCGGCCTCCGTGACGGGCAAATCGCAACGTAGCCGTCTCGCTCCGCCGAGACGAGCCTAGAACAGGGGCACATGAACGGAGCCCCCCGCGCTGATTGTCCTTCAGCCCCATGCATCGTCGCTGATTGTGGAACCCTGACTCGATTGATGAATATCGATTGACACATGCTCATCACGGCGGAGCGTGATGGCTACTTTGGGTTGCGGGCCATGCCCGCGCTGTGTCCTCTGTGTTAAATCAATTCGTTACATCCCGATTCCAATGGACACGCCGCTACCTGAATGGCGGCATCCCGATTTCTGCAGCAATCCTGCCAAAAATGAAATACAGGCGATTTGACCCAGGTACGAGTTCTTCCAGGACGGACGGAGGAACGCTCATATCAACTCCCGCATGAATCGCATGACGTAGGCGATAAAAAACAATGGCCCGCTTCATTGCTGGCACGGCGGAGTCTATAGACTTCGGGAGGCCACCGGTTAAATAAGTTTAACCCGACGCCACAGGCGAGGAGTGCATTGAAAGCAGCCTCGCCTGCGGCAGCGGGTTAAACGGAGCCCCCCCTTTTTATGTCAATTTTCCGCGCAGGCGTTTCATGCATCGTTTCGTAAAGTCTCGCATGGCCGCTTTCAGGAAACACATTCTGTTTTCTCTCGTTAACGGATGCTCACGCTGTCCGGTCAGTGTGTAGCCGTACGCTAACATGCCGCCCTCGGCAACCTCTTCAATGGCCTGAATCTGAGCGGACGTCAGTTCGGAAAGAAATCGACCAACGCGACTTGCGGCGAGCGGTTCGGTGAGTCGCGTGTGATGAGCCGCTGCTGCCACCTTTTGGAATCCCGTAGTGAGTTCCGATCCGGTCGATGACTGCCGCGCGAGCGCCGCGACCGCATCTTCTTTCGTATGATTCAGAAACTTTGCCAGTCTGGTGACGGTCGTTTCAGAATCTGTACAGAGATCTTCATAGCGGCACTCGATCCGGCGATCAGCGGAGACGATTCGTTCGGCCATGAGCCAGGATCCCAGAAGCAGATGCCATTCCATCGCAGCC
>JAYUVA010000616.1:0-5110 GCA_043754375.1 Candidatus Kuenenia sp.
GTTCAGAGGATTTTGTGCGGTTTTTCCTGGGGTGCGCCGTTGTCACGGCGACCCCAGGCTTTGTTGTAAAACCCCGTTGGGGTTGGGTGCGCATGGAAAGAAAGCTAAGTGCCAGTCACTTTTTTAAAAGAAACCAGATTTTTATTCCGTTTTTCTGAAGCGTCCGTGTTGTTGAGGTTCTGTGATCAGAATCGCTCCAGGCTGCGGAATGGGAACAGAGGCATCCCAAGCCCGTCCGCACCCGCCACCGCTCCGACGAGAACTGCGATCCGCGTCTGTTTCTATTCTCGCTATCCTGCATCGGTGAGCGTCGAACGATGTGGCGACACCCCCGCAGTGTCATCAAATTGACGGCAAGCCGGATGCGTTGTCCGGCCATGCCAGCGATCGCCAGAATCCTGTTGATTTGACAGCACCGGTGGCAGATATTCCGAGGTCGTTACTCACTCAGGACTAAACGACATGAGTGAGTTACTGCCGCTCGGCAAGTGACTGAGACGATCGCGACTTCCGCATTGAACGGCAATCTCTATGCTGCGGAGGTCGTCCAGACGACACGTCAAAACCCGTTTCGCATTCGCGCAGCGGTTGGCATCGACCAACGAGTTGAAACATCGCACTTTCGTGATCGCTGATCGGGGCATTACCACGGACGATCGTCATAAGCCGGCCACGGTCCGACAAACGATTCAAGGCGTCTGATCAGGAAACAGGAACCACGGCCATGTGCGGCTGGTGATCGTCGTCAGGTTTTGATCTGTCAGGCTCCGCAATTCCTGCAGTTGAGGTTCAAATTCCTGCGACACTTCGACCTTGATTTCGTCGGCAATTCTCTGAATTTGACGACCGATGGTTTCGGCCGATTCACCGGACTGCCGGGCTGACTTCATCTGTTTCACAGCTGTTTCCTTTTCACGCAGCAGGGACGTCAGGCTTTCCTCCAGCGCAGCAGGAAACACATTTGTGCCCAGCAATCGCTGTGGGTTGTACTGCATGTCCCGGAGCTGCGACTCGACGTGCTGCAACTGCAGCAGCTTTTGCCGCTCGTCGCCAAACAGAAACCGCGAGGCACTCGCCACAGCGAATGGTGAGGGTTCCTCGGACCACCAGTTTCGGATCAGGGCGTCCGTGCACGGATCGTATTGTCCGCCACCTGTCCCGTGGACAAACAGATCGCTGAACAGCAATCGCAGCGTTGCCGTGATCAGTGCTCCGCGCGGCACAAGCTGTTGACCGGCAAACAGCAGCGAAGTGAGTGCTTCGGTCACGTTTCCCTTCTGAAGTGTCAGCAGCCGCTCGCGATTGCAGACCAGCGTCATTCCGTCCAGCTCGCGGCGAACCTGCAGTACGTGTCTGGATCCTGCCGTATGATCGACCACCCAGAACGGCAGCTCGCACCAGTCGTCTTCAAGTGTCAGGTTCGGAAACGGATTGGCTTCGTTGCGAATGTGATGCTCGGTGCGAAACATCGCCAGCGTCTGGTTGTAGCATTGTGCGAATTCAAACGGTCGCTCCAGAATCGGTGCCGTGAAGCGAATAAACTCCGGAAAGCTGCAGATCGCAGACAGCGGCAGTTCCAGCATCCTGCCACCAATGTCAGCATTCCAGCGTGTGATCAGGTTGGCTTCCATCGCAGAAAATCCACCCGGCGATATTTCAGCAAGTGCGGCATACGGACTGGCGAACTCCTGAAAGGCCTTCGCGACGGATTCTTTGCCGCATGCCCGCAAGTCGTTTTCTAAGACGCTCAATGCGGGAGACAGTACCTCGCGTGCTTTCAACCGGCTTCCGGAAAAAAGCCCGTGGCTCCGCGCCAGAGACATCGACTTCGACAGGAATTTCGGTATTCCGTTGCCTGAGGTCACCTGCGAACTCCCCCGCGACGTATCGGCTGTCGGATACAGGAATGCTCCGGCGTCGCCTTCGTCGGTATCGATCACAACGGCCATCGCGATCAAGCCGTGCTGTACCGCAAATGCTTCAACGGTCTGATACTTGAAGGTCAATCCGGAATGAAATATGACCGGTTGATGTCCGGTCATGACAATCGGCGTTGTGGATGGATCACCAGTCAGCAGCGGTCGATTACCTGACATCAATCCCACGCATCGGGCAACATCGGAGAGTCGCAGCACAAATTGCTCAGCGGAGTTCACCAGGCGTGTTCGAGCCTGCTGCCTCAGTTCACGGAGCGCGATGTGCGACATCTCAGAAAGGCCAATGGGCCATTCTGAGACAGGTGGTTCCAAAATGATGGATTCAAATGGCAACGGGTGAATACTTTCCATGGATTTGAATGACACGCAGCCTCGATGCGGATAATCTACGCCACGACCGGCTATCACAGAAGTCTTGCCTGCAAAACGGGCCACAACTTCGGTGACGACCGTCAACTGTGGGAACCCGGACTTAATCGTCACCTCGTGGAGACTCAACTTTGGCTCAAACCCGCGAGGAAATCCTGCAGCGAATTCACAGGAAAATCGCCGATGGCCTGCCGATCATAGGCGGCGGTGCCGGCACTGGCATCAGCGCGAAATGCGAAGAGGCCGGCGGGATCGATTTGATTGTGATTTACAATTCCGGACGCTTCCGGATGGCTGGCCGCGGCTCCATGTCCGGACTGATGCCATACGGAAACGCCAACCAGATCGTGCGTGAAATGGCGAACGAAGTGCTGACGGCGGTCAAACATACGCCCGTCCTGGCCGGTGTGTGCGGCACGGACCCGTTCATGCTTCGCGACCATTTTCTGCGAGAACTCAAGGACATCGGCTTCGCCGGGATTCAGAATTTCCCGACTGTCGGCCTGATTGATGGCGTCTTCCGCGCGAATCTGGAAGAGACGGGAATGGGGTTTCAGCACGAGATTGATCTCATCGCCGCCGCCCATCACCTGGACTTGCTGACGACGCCGTATGCTTTTGATCCCGATCAGGCCGCCGCTTTGACACAGGCCGGAGCGGACATCATCGTCGCCCACATGGGACTGACTACGAGCGGCACAATCGGGGCAACAACTGCGTTGACTCTGGAAGAATCCGTTTCGAAGGTCGCTGAAATCACGGCCGCCGCCCGATCCGTTCGCAAAGATGTCATCGTCCTGTGCCACGGAGGCCCGATCGCCATGCCGGAAGACGCGCAGTTCATGATCGATCGTGTCCCCGAGATCAATGGGTTCTACGGAGCCAGCTCGATGGAACGCCTTCCCACAGAAATCGCCCTCACCGCACAAGTCCGTAACTTCACGGCTATCCGAAGATCCTTGTAACGTGACTCTCCGAGTCGAGACGTTCGCCGCATAGCTTGCCTCCCGCATTTCCAACCAGAATCGACCTCATGGAAATCCACCGCCGCCTGCCCGAACGCCGTCCATATCCCGCGCCGCGAAAAAACGTGTTGCTGCTCAGTTGCATGGATCTGCGACGACCGACGCGATTCCGGTGGAGACCCGGAACTCTGGAACATCAATGTCCGCTGCTTCCTGATGGACCTCCGTGGTTCCGTCAGAATGCTGATTACTGAAGGCGAAAACTACGACTTCTAATCACGTGTTGCGGCGTTGTCCTGGTAGAAATTGCAATTTCTGTCTCAAAATGCGTAACGGACTGTGAGGTTTTTACGCATTGAAACGTCAGATCTTGTAGTTTTGGCAGTCGGAACGAACCTGGCCATTTCCGCCTGTGTCACTATAACACGAATGAAAACGCTGACTTACGATAAATTGTGGACTCATGCCAATAATTGGCGCGACAGTTGCGGATGACATAGAGATCAGTTCGACAACAATCAGGTTTCTGACCTGTCTCAAAAAGGGAGCGAGTACCATGCGAATCCAAATGACCCCAAAGACCGTTCGACGACTCCTGTCTGCTGACGGATACCTGGATCTGGGTATGCCAGAACGAGCTATCGAAGAGCTCGGCAAAATCTCCGACGCCGGTCCGCTGGAAGGTCCAACCAAGCTCATGCATGGGATTGCGCTCAAACAGGTTGGGAATTTCACCGACGCAATCACACATCTGGAAACGGCAGCTCGCATCATGCCGACACCAATTCGACGCTTCGCATGGCGGGAACTGGTGGATGCTTACCGAGCCGTCGGCAGCATGAAATTGGCGGAAATGGCTGAGGAACTGGGAGGTTCCGGAGAATTTCAGCTAAAGATCGCACTGCCGTTTGCTGACATGACGCTCGATATTCCCTCACACCCCAAGACTTCCTGATCTCGCTATTTTATGGGGATCTTGCAATCCAGTACTGCTTCATGGGCTCCGTCGATAGATTCGGCGGGGCCTTTTTTCGTCTTTGGAACCGTTAACGGTCTTTCCGTGATTCAGGGAAAACCGATACTCTTCACAGTGTGTAACAATTCGCCAGCCATTCAGTGCTGCGCGCCGGACAGGATGTTTTTGGCGTTCTGGATTGTTGCCAGGGAATGGAGTCCCGCGCGTCATGGCACGAAATTGGATCGTCGTTAGCTTAATATGTTCGATCGCCGCGTTCACCGGGGTCGCAGGTTGTCGAAACCGCCAGAAGGCACATGTGCTGAGTCAGACCGACAAGGACATGGTTGGCAGCCACACGGCTGGTGCCGAAACATGGAAGCCGCTGATTGACGAATCCGTTTGCCGTCTGCTGGCCAAGTCATCCAGCACTGTGCATCAGGCGTCCCACACGACTGTCAATGGTGAGGGCGGTGCGGCGCGATCGGTCTGCTTTGTTGGAGTGGAGAATCGCAGCAGCGAAGAGATTGGTGACTTCAAGGAACAGATCTACGAACACATTGATTCGTTGATTTCGCAGGACCCACAATTCAAGATGATCAGTCGCCGGTACGTGGAAGCCGCAATGTCGGAATGCCGCTGCCGTCCAGAGACCCTGGTCCTTCCGGCAAAACAACGTGAGTTGCAGCTTGCATTGGAACGCTCAGATCAACCATTTGACTATCTGCTGTTTGCCAGTATCACGTCCGGCACAACCAACAGCAACGGCGACTATCAGCGAGACTACCTGCTCACTCTGGAGTTGCTCGATATCCACACGGGTGATTCACAGAAAGACTCCGCGATGCTGCGCAAGGGTTATCACAAGGGAATCTTTGGCAAGC
>JAYUVA010000617.1:0-2513 GCA_043754375.1 Candidatus Kuenenia sp.
ATCGGTCAGCAACGCAGCGATCGGGCGATCGATATCAAGGCAAAGTTTGCGAGTCTGATTGTCGTGATCACTGTGCGTGTCCCACGGCTGGCCGTCGCCATAATAGACCTGAACGAATCGCACGCCGCGTTCGCTCAGACGCCGTCCCAATAGACAGCCGTTGGCAAAATGGCCTTCACCGTACGATTCACGAGTCGCTTTGGACTCCTGCTGCAGATCAAACGCTTCTGTGCCCGTGAATTGCATACGAAACGCCGTTTCCATCGCCTGCAATCGGCCTTCCAGTTGTCCATCCGGGCCGCTGCGTTCCAGATGCAGTCGATTCAGTTGTGTCATCAGAGAAACCTGTGCCACCTGGTCGGCTCGTGAAGCATCAGCGTTCCGCAGAAACGGGATCAGCTTGGCGGGAACCGGATCGCGATGATTAATGTAGGTTCCCTGATGAGATCCCGGCAGGAAAGCGCTCGTCCAGAGAATCGAAAAACGGACAGGTTTGCCTGGACACAGGACAACGTACGCCGGAAGATTCGCATTCTCGCTGCCCAATCCGTACGACAACCATGATCCCATGCTGGGCCGCGTCGGCAAAATCGTGCCGTTGTTCATGAGCAGCAGAGCAGGGCCGTGGTTGGGATTGTCGGTAAATGTGGAACGGATGATCGCCATGTCGTCGATGCATCGCGCGGTCAGCGGCAACAGTTCGCTCACCGGAACGCCGCTTTCTCCCGCCGGCCGAAAACGAAAGGGCGATGGCATCAGTCCCGCAGTGCGGCGTTCCGTCCGAAGATTCGCCTCCGCCGGACGCTGGCCAGCGAATTTCAAAAGTTGAGGCTTCGGGTCAAACAGATCTCCATGAAACGGCCCACCGTTCATGAACAACTGAATCACGCGTTTCGCTTTCACCGGTACGTGCGCAGCCTGAAGTTCGCCGTTGGCCTGCGAGTTCATCACAGACAACAGTCCGAGCGATCCCATTCCGCCGCCCATCGCCTGAATCAGGCGGCGCCGCGTTGGAAGGTTTGGTTGATTGTCGTTCATATTCTGGCTGCGGATGTCGTGAGCGTCATCACCCTATCGAACGAACAGGGGTGGTCAAACGAGTTTGACCACCCCGATTGCTTTCTTGAACCGTCGCTACTGCCGACGGCAGGAAACCAGGTTCAGCAACTTCATCCTGACGACTATCGACTCGTCACCGGATTCTGCGTCTGATCCCTCAGATACAACCAGACAAACGCTTCACGTTCGCTTGTTGGTTTGACTTTGGCCACTTCCTGTGACAGCTTCGTGTACTCCGTCATCTGCTCACGATATTCGTCCGTGCTGTAAACTTCCTTCAATTTCGCACTCTGCTCTTCTTTCGTGAGGTCTTTTGTTTCCAGCAGCACTTTTGATCGTAACTCAGTAATGTGCTTCAATGCCTCGGCGAGTTGTACTTCAAGATCGGCGACGTGCTTAAGCTCGTCGTCTGTCAATGGCTTGACCTCGGGCGACCAATGGGAATATCCGCCAACGACGAGATCAAGTGATCCATCACCGTTGTAATCCACGACATCCATGTAGAGCCCACTGTCGGGTCGCATCGCCGTTGTCTGATCTTTAGCGCTGGGTTCAATAAGGTTCACGGGCTTTGCATACTCTGGAGCACCAGTCTTGCCAATGTTACGATACCAATAAACTGCACCACCTGCTCCGTCGCCATAGGAATCTCCAAAACTTCCGCAGACCAGATCCGTCCGTCCGTCGGCGTCCCAGTCAACGAGGTACGGAGCAGTCATTCCGCCGTTGAGCTCAAATTGTGCCTCGCCGGTGAGAACAGGAATGTTCTTCCCGGTGAATGCGGGCTCCATGTTGGTGCCTTCGTTCATTTGGCGGAATAAACGCCCTTTGTTTTTGTCACCCAGCAGCAAATCGAAGTCGCCATCGTCGTCCCAGTCAAATGCAACTGCTGAAATGCAATGCAGCTGGCCGTCGGAGTTGGATTCAATGGTACGATCTGTGTCATCCCATTCCTTTGATTCGTAATTCCAGAACTGCGTCAGGAGAACTCGTTCACCATTCGCATCCATGATTCGGTGAGGAACCTGGAAGCCTTCCGGGCTGCCCAAGGCCACGTGAGGCGAACCATCAAACGTTGCCGTAAAAATATCGACATGTCCATCAGCATTGAAGTCCACAAACTGTGGAGCCATTCCGATGCATCACCAGTTGTCAAATTTGATGGGTTTGCCATCGGCTGTTTCCAGCGGTTTCAATTCCGACCACTGTACGGAATCCCCACTGCCCTGACGTTCGGCGACCAGCAACTGACCGCGGAGATCACCAATGAGCATTTCCGGAACACCATCGCCGTTCAGATCCTGCATTTTCGGAGATGGGTAGAGAATCCCCTGTCCCATCGCGGAATCACCCGCAATCAATTGCACCGGTGGACGAAAGGTCGGCACGGTGTCTTCTGCCGCGAAACTGGACGAACACGATGTCGCCAGCACGGCACACAAAACGATTTCAAA
>JAYUVA010000618.1:0-6621 GCA_043754375.1 Candidatus Kuenenia sp.
CGAAAACTGAGACTTTTCAGGATTGCAATCAGGAGGCTGCTCAGATCAAACGAGCGTCCTTCCAGATCAAACAGCGACGTGGCACGTTGCGCAATCTCCATGGGCGCGTCGCGGACGGAATTGTTGACGTTCACGCCAATGCCAATGATGACGGCCTGCCGCTGAGCGACCGAATGCTGTTCGACAAGGATGCCACAGACTTTGCGGTTTCCGATGAGCACGTCATTGGGCCACTTGAGTACAAAGGGACAATGTGGCATCAGCGTCAACAATGCATCCCGCACGGCCAATCCCGCTGCCAGTGACACCATGGAACGGCGTTCGACCGCTACCGGAAGCTGAGCAGCATCGACCACCCACGAAAATGTGAGCGCACCGCCGGACGACCACCATGGATTTCCTTTCCGGCCTCGTCCTGCGGATTGATTTGATGTCAGAACCAAAGCGGGTGCGTTGTCCAGCAGTGGGCCGAGCAGTTCCACCGCTGTTGTGTTTGTTGATTTGAGTGTGTCGTGGTACTCAATGTAACGCACGTCAGTTTCAACAACGATGCGTTCGAGGGCAAACGGACACTGAGGTGAGCGCGACTTAGCCATAGATCGCTTATCGACGCGCGTCCGTCACCAGGCGGATGATGATGGCAATGATGGCAATGCCCCACACCAATGTGAAAATCGCACCACAGCCGATCCCAATCCCGGCATGAATGCTTCCCTTGATGACGGGATTTCTGTTGCGATCGCGGAGCCCCATGATTCCAAGCACAAGTGCCGGCACAGCCAGGAAGAATCCGATGACCGGTAACCCACTGAAGATGCCCAGATAATACGCAATCAGCGCTTTCGGGTTCTTGTACGGAATGATGCCGCCGGTGGCATCTCCTTCATTGGGATTGATCACGGGCTTCGTTCGCCCGGCAGTGGGAGCTTCGTAGGGATTTGCCCGAGGATCCTCGCCACACTTCGGGCACACCGTGGAATTGTCCTGAATTTCTGCCCGACAAGCGAAACACTTCATTGTCCGAATCCCCCTGAAAAATCCGCACGTCTGAAGCCGACGACACGTTCCCGCGTAGTGTGAAAGGACGTCCCCGCTTAGTCAATCGTCAGGCAGATACGGAGACTCCTCGGTTGCTTCATCCTTCTGTCTGGCGAATGAAACCTGCAATTAAGCTCCAGCCAACGAATCCAGTGAGCCACGTCAAGTTCAACCTGATCTGACCTGCATTCGTCCGACCAACCGCATCTACAACGGCGATTTTCGATGCATCGGTCGATGCCGTCTTGCAAGAAACGAGGCCTGGTGTCTCCCTGAGGGGCGATCTCTTCAGGACAGTGGTTGCTGTTCGATCCGCGGTCACGATCACCTCGCTCAGTAGCCGACCGGCAGTCACTCACTCAGGACGGTTAGACCTGAGTCAGTTACGACGTCGGACGATTTACCCCCAGTTTTGTCGAATCAACAGGTTTCCGGCACTCGTCAGCTCGGCCAGAAATAGTGTCCACGCTGTTGTCAATCAGATGATACCTGCGGGACTTTTGGCCTCATCTTTCGAGTCCATCCGGGTTTTGTGTGGATTTGGTATGATTTTGGTTTTTGGATGGGGCCCCCATGCAGGCCCGAGAGTTGTACCAAGAGATCCTTGGTTTGAAGAGTCCGTGGTCGGTGTCGAAGGTGACGCTGAATTTGGAACAGCAGCAGGCGGATGTGTTTGTCGAGCATCCCTCTGGCACGAAGTTTTGTTGTCCTGAATGTTCTGAAACGCTGCCCTGCTACGACCATACTTCTGAACGCCAGTGGCGGCACCTTGACAGTTGCCAGTTCAAGACCGTCATGCACGCGAGCATTCCGCGAGTCAACTGTCCTGAGCATGGAGTGAAACAGGTTCGAATGCCATGGGCCGAGGAAGGCAGTCGCTTCACAATTCTCTTTAAGCGATTCCCAATTCAGGTCCTGCTGGCGACTCAAACAATCAAAGAAGCGATGAGCATTCTGCGGACGAAATGGGGTTCAACGACAAATGAAGTGCGCGTCGGTGGTTTCAGAAACCGCCAAAACTTCAAAACAGCCATCTTCTTCTACTGCGGCGGTCTCAGCCTCTACCCACAATAGACCCGGATGGACCATCTTTCGCAGTGTCGGTCGATGCCCCACAGAAGCACATAATAGATTCCGGTTCATCGCCAAACTCGATACCCTCCATCTCGCGAAATTCGCGATCATCGGATAATCATTGATCTCTATGACGCTCACTTCATTTGTCGTTGAACCACTTCCCGTTTGAAATCAGCTTACATGTTTCTCTGACGAGATTCCTGACAGGTTTCTGCATGCCATGCCGACGATGATGAATGCAACAAGTATCGTCCACCATGCATAATGCGGGCTGTCCGTGCCCGTGTTCCACAGGATTTCAATGAACCTGGGAGAAGCGTTGCTAATCGCGTAGGCTCTCAGGACATCAAGTGCATTGTACAATACGTGAAAGGCCATCGCCGGAAAAACACTTCGAGAATTCACGGTGATTATTGCCAGTGGAATCCCTAACAATACCGCGTTAAATGCGTACTGAGGAACCACGTGCAATGCACCGAACAATAAGCTTGAAAACACAACTGCGAGTAATGGCCGCTGCCGGCTTTGGAATCCGGAAAGAATGAACCCGCGAAATGCAAGTTCTTCACAGAGCCCAGGAATCAGGGCGAATGCCGCCAGATAGGCACCCAATGAGCAATGCTCCTGATCCAGCAACTGCAGTACGGCAGGCACGCCTGTGGGAAGAGGAGGAAACCATGGACGAATGGCCCACGCCAATTCAAACATCAGTGGATGAATTCCGACCGCGAGCATCATCGACCAGAAAACCAATCCCGGTCGTACACGACACAGCTTCAGCGTTTTGCGGAATTGCGAGGTGAAGAGCCATGCCAGCAGCAAGGGGGGAACGGCCAACGACAGGACCTGCTGTCCGGAAATCAGCAACTGCCATATCCCCGGATCATGCTGCCCCTGCATTTGATTGGCCAGCAGCCGACCGCCCCATAACTGGACGAGCATGATTGCGATAAAACACAAACCAGCCGCTGCAGGCGTTGGCAGGGGCGAGGGCTCACGCATGAGTTTGCGAAGTGTACGAATTGGGTGAAACGACTCTGAGTCCGGAAAAAGCATGCGTTCATCTTTGAATTGCTCCACGGCCAGCATAATTGCCAGAACACTCCAGCCGGCGCTGGCCATCAGCACCAGAGTCAGGTTGCCGAACAGCATCCCGCTCATGCCATCCCGGAGCAGGGCCTTCAGCCAGAGGACGGGGCCCACGATCGGCAGCAATGCATGAAAGGCTGTCAGTTCAACGCCCGGAAGCAAGCAACTGATCGTCAATGTCAACGCAACCCCCATCAGCGGTGCGACATAGAATTGTGCCTCTTTTGTGCTGCGGGCAAATGAGGCCAGCGCCAGCGACAAGGCACTAAACGGCGCTGAGATCAGGACCATCAGTACGATAACCCATGTAAGGGTTCCGAATGAAGGGAGTTCAATCGCCTGGCCGATCACTCCGTTCCCTCGAGTGACGCTCGATAGTGCGGATTGTGAGATCAGTCCCAGACTGATCAGATTCAGCATGGCGCTGAAGCACGAAAACGTCATGACCAGCAGGAATTTACCCAGCAGAATCTCAATTCTCCTGGCCGGACAGACAAGCAGTGTTTCCAGGGTGCCGCGTTCTCGCTCCCCCGCACACAGATCGATTGCGGGGTAAAATGCGCCAAGGACCGTCATCAGGACAATCAGGGCAGGAAAGATAATGGCCCAGATGTTTGAAGATCGCTCGACCCTGGTTGCCACATCGACGGCCTCAGGGTCCATTGGAGGGAATGACTGGCCGTCAAGAAGGTCCGTCAACAAGTCTTCGGCAATCGCACGCTGCCATCGGACAAGACCTGTGACCATGCGTTGACCTGCATGAACAGATCGCGAGTTGGCACTGCTGTACACGACGACCGGCGCGGGAAGTGATTCTGTGTCCGCTCCATTACCCGTCTCATTGGATACGCTGTCGGGTTGCCGCACCGGAAAACCGTCCGGAATGATTACAATGGCATGCAGTTTATGTTCGGCGAGAGTCTTCGTAACAAGCTCTGTCAGTTCTGCAGAATGACCGACGTTAATCCCGTTTTTCGGGTCGCTGAATAAGCTGATCTGCGTCTTCCACGACTCGTGGGAACTCGCAAGAATTCGCTCTATCTCAAGGATGCTCTCCCGTAGAGTCGAGGCGGACCCTGCGGGTCCGGCAGACATGGGCGTAATGATGTTCAGACCGGAAGATTCCCCATCACTCATCCAGGGCGACGATGTCGTATCTTCATTCAGAAACGGAAGAACATCGGGATTGGGGGCGCCTGCGACCGCAACCGTTGTGGGCTGAACGACAAATGATCCGGCAAGATGAACCAGCCCGACCCCGAGGACCAGGTACAAGGCAAACGGAAGGCCAATCAGCACAAAAATCGTGCGACGATCCCGCAGTTGATCCACCGACTCTCTGCGGAAAATCAGATAGACGCGCGACCAGTTGACCATGTGACGGATTGCCCCAATAAAACTCGACGCAGGCAGGCAGCTCCCTCGACCGTGACTCTCCACAATCTGCAGTCACCAAATGTTCCGCTGGTGATGCGGACATCGCCGCGTCCGGATTCACGGAAGACTGTTTATCCGGCGCTGGCGCATGGCGGTGATGCACCCCAGGCATTGATATCGTCAGATGGAGTTGCCGTTGGTCATGACCGTCGCCAGCCGAATGGTGCCAATGTAAAAAAGAATTATGGGTTGGCCCACTTACCGCCTCAGGACACAGAAACCGCCCGCCTCAGACGGCAGGGCAGCCATCGGGACTCCGGGCAACGACCGGCACGCAGGTGTCGCTAGGGGTTCTGTGGAACAAATCGGTCGCAGCAACTGAGTCGCCAGGTCGGGTCGTGACGGGATCTTACAGGCTGTCCGTTACATATTTCCGTGCGATTCATTCGGTTGTCCCACATTCGGTTGTCACCCTGCGTCACATGAAATCGACAATCGAATGGGGACAACCGAATGGACAAAATAGCCGGAAACACTTCCGTACAAAAACCGGCCCCATCCTCAACCCCGTGCGGTATAACAGAAGCCATCAGTGGGCCGGAGGCCGCTTCACATCTTCACAGCGGTCGAATCTCCAGGCCGCTGTTCGAAGTCGCTGCACCATTCCTGTCGGAAGGTTTTGGGCCATACACCTTTGTTGGAAATGACCGCTTCATCGGATTGAATGGAAATCATTGACGATGGACTCTTTGCCCGACATTCCCCGATGGAAGCTGTGATCCGTTGCCAATGCCGACAAAACTGACACACCCGTTCTTCGGGTTCAGACATGCTGCGGTCCTTTTCCACTTTGTACTAAGCACCTCGGCAGAAGTAGTTTGGCATAGTATCGTTTAACCGCGTGGGCAACGCCCCGCGATCGGCAGCGAAGCGCGGCCCGATGGGCACGCGGTTAAACGAAGCAACTTCTGCACTGGTGCTTACTAACGTCCAAAATCTTCGCACGGCGCGCAAATCCCAGCACGTATAAAACGGGGAACACTAATCGACGCTGATCTTCACTGATAGTTTGATTGCTGTGGATTAGCGCAAATCAGCGTCGATTAGTGTTCCATGCGTGTGTCCTTGTTTCATTGACCGGTGGTGCGCCTGTCGGCGACCACCGGCTAATTTCTGGCATCCATTCAGGATGAATCGCAGTCACAGTTCGCTGGTGACCCTGTCCAGAACATCGCCATCGACGCCCGCAAGGTTGGCAAAGAAGCAGTCGATGTCCTGACTGTCCGTCTGCGTATCGACATCGCTGTTGTCATTAAACATCGACGGCCACACGCCCGCTTTCGCGACCCGACGGAACCCTGTTTTCACATCGGTGCCGTTCGAGATCCTGGCAATGCGAGTGCTCAAACTCTTGTCGCCGGTCACTTCCGTCACAATGGACTGCAGTGAGTTTTCGGCCAGCTTCAAGCTGTTGGCGGAGCTGCGTGGGAGCGAATGTTGTCCAGTGGCTCCAGCGATTTGGTTGTGGCCACCGGCATAGATCGCCTCGGCATGCAACCCCGCTCCGCCTTCTTCGCCAGCCGTGTTGAGGTCCGAGAAGAGCACGGCCCGGCGTGCGGTCGCTTTGGACAGTTCCGGGAACATGACTGAAACGGACTCACTGCTGTGCCCCAGACCCATGCTGTGGCCGATTTCGTGAGTAATGACCGTCTGGAAATCGAACTGGCCCGAGCCAATCGTGCTGACACTGGACCCGGCATACCAGTTCCAGCCGTCAATGATGGTAATCTGACCCTCGGAAGTTGACACACCCAGAATCCCTTCGGCCATACCGCCCAGCACGCTGGTGCTGCTGCTGTCAATCACAATGTTAGCTGCCAGCCCGACTGAGCCATCGACCAGGGAGATGTTCGTCCCGTAAGGAGACACCATCAGTTGGATCCCGGCAACGGCCTCTTCAATGCGTGCCAGTTCGTCGCTGGAGAAGCCGCCGTCGCTGTTGTCGATGTACACGGTCAAATCGCCGGCCAGCAAGGCACC
>JAYUVA010000619.1:0-5350 GCA_043754375.1 Candidatus Kuenenia sp.
CGAGCCTCGCATTGACGTTGAAAGTCTGGACATTCCAGAGTCCGGTGACTTTCACTACGAATTTGAAGTGGAAGTGCGGCCGGAATTTGATCTGCCGGATTATACGGGAATTGTAATCAATCGCTCCATCGCCGAACCGACGACGGAAGAGCTGGACGAATACAAAGAGCAGTTTCTGGATTCTTATGCCGAACGTGTCACTGTCGATGAACCTGCGGCTGCGGGTGACTATGTCATCTGTAACCTGAGCTTCGTACACGACGGCAGGACGATTCGCGAAATCAGCGAACAGAGCCTGCGTGTGATGTCGCAACTGGACTTCCCGGACGCAGTTCTGGACGGTTTTGATACGCTGATGGTTGGTGCAAAGGCAGGTGAGACGCGCACGGCGAACATTCAGATTTCTCTGCAGTCTCCAATCGTGGAAATGCGTGGCGAAACGGTCGTTGCGACGTTTGAAGTCACGGAAATTCAGCAATCCCGAAGACCAGTGATCGACAAAGAATTCTGCGAACGGCTGAATGCTGAGAACGAAGCCGAACTTGAGACTCTGCTTCGCAGTTCGATGACTCGCCAGTTTGAATATCAGCAACGTCAGGAAACTCGCCGTCAGGTTCTGGACAAGATCATGGCGTCGGCTGACTGGGATCTCCCGGAATCACTTGTTCGTCAGCAGACAGAAAACGCACTGCGACGGGAAATGCTGGAAATGTCTCAGGCGGGCTTCACGCGCGAGCAAATCATGGCTCGAGAAAATAAGATCCGCCAGGATGCACTGGCCACGACAACGCAGGCGCTCAAAGAACACTTTGTGCTCGATAAGATCGCGACTGTCGAAGAGATTGAATGCCTGGAATCCGATATTGAGCGTGAAATGCTGACAATGTCGTTTCAGAGTGGTGAACCGGTGCGACGCATTCGAGCCCGCCTCGCAAAGTCGGGCATGATTGAGAACCTTGAGGCGCAACTCCGTGAACGCAAGGCTGTGGATTTTATTCTGGAACGCGCGACTTTTGTCGATGTGCCACGCGAACCACAGAAGAAGCAGGATCAGGCTTCAGCTCGTTTTGCGATCTGCGGTAATATGAATTCCAGTCTGATTGATGACACCAGTTCGGCCACTGCTTCCGCTGACGACGAATCTGCATAAACGTGACTATTCTCAAGAGACAGGCGCGCGTAGGATTACGCGGCGCCTGTTTTTGTTGGCAGCATTCACATCCCATTTTCCGACGACGCAATTGAAGACAGCAGGATCAAGCGAATGAAGGACCCGCGATTCGAATACATGCCGATGGCAGCACGAGAGTATTCCGCTCAGCGTCAGATGACGGTCGGCGATCTGCTGCTCGACAATCGGATTATCTTTCTCGATGGACCGATCCATGACGGCAGTGCGAATCTTGTCATCATGAAAATGTTGTTTCTGCAGTCAGAGAATCGCCATCAGGACATTCATCTGTATATCAACTCACCGGGGGGCTCTGTCACAGCGACTTTGGCGATCTACGACATCATGCAGTTCATTGAGTGCGATGTGGCAACTTACTGCGTAGGGCTGTCAGCCAGCGGAGGTGCAATTCTGGTCGCAGGGGGTGCGGACGGAAAACGCTTCGCTCTGAAACATTCCAAAATCATGATTCACCAGCCGTACGGGCAGGTGGGCGGGCAAGTTTCGGACATTGAAATCCAGGCACGCGACATCATAGCCGCTCGACAGTTGCTCAATGAAATCCTTGCCAGCCACACGAAGCAGCCGGTTGAAAAGATTGCCAAAGACACGCAGCGAGATCACTATCTCACCTCAGTGGAGGCCAAGGCCTACGGTCTGGTTGATGAAATCCTAGACCGAAAACCGAGTGACAAAAAGAAATAGGCTGGCCAGAACTCACGCGATGCACAGCCACAGAATTTTCATCGCACGGGATGCGATGCGGTAATTGTTCTGACCCTGAACTCTTCATCTCTGCTGGATTCCGGAAATGACAGTACTTGTTCCCTATGTAATCGAAAAGAATGGTCGCGACGAACGGGCCATGGATATCTACAGCCGTTTGCTGAAGGATCGAATCGTGATCCTTGGCAGTGGTGTGAATGATGACGTTGCCAACAGCATCGTCGCTCAGTTGCTTTTCCTGCAATTCGACGACCCGAAGGCCGACATTCATCTGTACATCAACAGCCCCGGCGGATCCATCACCGCAGGCATGGCGATCTACGACACGATGCAATACATCAGTTGCGACGTGGCGACATACTGTATCGGTCAGGCCGCCAGTATGGGTGCGATTTTGCTGACAGCTGGCACGCCAGGCAAACGCAATGCTTTGCCGAACGCCAGAATCATGATTCATCAACCGCTGGCTGGCATGGAAGGCACGGCAACAGAATTGGAAATTCACGCCAAAGAAGTGTTGCGGATTAAGGCCAGAATGAACGACATTCTGCTCAAACACACCGGTCAGACGCTCAACAAGATTGAAGACGACACCGATCGTGACAATTTCATGTCAGCCGAAGAAGCGAAGCATTACAACCTGATCGACAATGTGCTGGAACGGCTGACGAAGCAATAGGGTGACATAAAAAAACAACAGCCCGCTTCAATGCTGGTTAGGCGGAGTCTATAGGCTTCGCGCGGCCACCCGTAAATTCGTTTAACCCGATGCCGCAGGCGAGGATTTCATTGACAGCCGCCTCGCCTGCGGCATCGGGTTAAACGGAAAAACAACCCAGGTTCCCAGTGATTAAGCGGGACATTGCGAAGCAAACCTCCGTGGCCGCGCGATGTAGGCAAAACGAACCTGTTGAAGCATTCTACGCCGCTATCGGATTTGAAACGTCGCGTGCCGTATCCGGCAGTTGAACCAGATTGTGAACCGAACCAGACACGGGCACACTGACCGGCAGGCGGTCGCATGGCAGCAGCGTAGCCGGGATGGAACTGGTTGGGCCCAGCATGGTAGAAATGACGTGGCCGTTGATGGTACTCATCGGCTGGATCTGGAAGTTGAATCGCTTGAGCATGATGGTCAGAGCGGTGCGGATTTCGGCCATCGCCAGAGGTGCCCCGATGCACATTCTTGGGCCCGCTCCAAATGGCAGATACTCGTATGCCGATGGCGTGATCGTAGCCCAGCGTTCCGGCACAAAGCGGTCAGCATCGCTGTAAAGGTCGGGACGGTGATGAGTGATGAACTGACTGAAAATGACAGGCGTTCCCGGATTCATTCGCACCGGGCCAAGTGATGTCGGCTGCACTGCGATTCGTTGTGAGTACGACGAAGCAGGCAGAACACGCATGCTTTCCTTGATAACAGCGTCCAGATACGGCAAGCGGTCGAGTTCATCGAGGGTCGGAATCTCTGCGGCAACGCTGGTGCTTAATTCTGTCTGGAGCTTACGCAGCACGTCAGGATGCTGCGATAAAAGAAACAACGTCCAGCTGAAGGTATGTGCCGTCGTCAAATGTGCGGCTGCAAAAAGCAACGTCGCATGACCAGTCAATTGGTTGTCGGTCAACTGCCCCTGCGACTGCTGAGCCTGGAAAAGCAGACTCAGAATATTCAACCGATCATGCTGCGCGCCGCGATGCGACTGAAACATCTCCCGTACCGACTGCTCCAGTTCTTCGGCCTGTTGCAGCAAATCATCGTAGCCCTCAGCAAATTGCGGCGAAGACACCAGCGCTCCCATGCCGATTTCATGATTGCGATGAACCCAGCGATCGATCAATGCACCCAAACGATACGCAAATGCCGCATCGTCCACACCAAACAAAAGTGCGGCGGTCATTTTGAGCATGAACTGAACCATTTCGGAGTTCAGGTCACAGGTATTTCCCGGCTTCCAGTTATCCGTCAGATCACACGCGATCTGACAAATCGTCTGGTGATAGCCCGGCAGAATTTTTTTGGTAAACGCATCTTTCATCATCCGCCGCGCATCACGATGTTCGGTGCCGTTCTGGCTGAGCAATCCCGAAGTTACGCGGCGCTGGGCTGAGTTACGATTGCCTCGGACGGCGAAAAAACGCGATTCAAAGACCTGCGTGTTGGAAAGAACTTCGTGATTGAGTTCCGGGGAAAATACGAAAACCAGGCGCTGATCATTTTCTTCCAGAACGGCCAGGTCACCGTGATCATGATGGAGCTGTCTCATGCAGGCAATCGGATCGTCCGCAAACTGCAACAGCGGCCCGCGTGTCAGCGGAATTCCGGGATCGTGCAGCGTGAGTTTTGGTCGGTCGGACATCGCAGGTCTTCCATGACTGTGAATCGAAGTCAGCAGACTTTCCCTGTCTGCCCCGACGCGAGGCCATTTTTTGGGCCCAGCGTACTGTGCGTTCTACCAGATCCGATCCACGAATGCGAATCGGATTTCCGAATTGAGAACGTACATGATACGTCATCAGGAAGCCCTGTTCTTTGCCGCATGCGGATGGGCTTTTTCGTAGGTTTCCCGCAGTCGACGGGTACTCACATGGGTGTAAATCTGCGTCGTGGTCAGACTCTTGTGCCCCAATAATTCCTGAACGCTGCGCAAATCGGCACCGCCATCCAGCAGATGAGTCGCAAAACTGTGCCGTAGAGTGTGCGGAGTTGTCTGTTGTGACAAACCAGCCGTTAAAATATGCGTTTCCAGCATGCGACCGATGCTGCGGGTCGTGAGCCGTCGCCCGAAACGGTTCAGGAACATCGCAGTACGCTGCTTCTCTACAGCTTTAGCATCCGGACTGCGAACCTCCAACCATCGATCCAGTGCTTTGGCGGCGTAACTTCCAACCGGAGAAATTCTCTCTTTACGCCCTTTACCCAAAACTCGCAGAATTCCTGCTGAGCGATCCCAGTCTTTCAGATCGATTCCGACGACTTCTGACACGCGAAGTCCGGCGGAGTACATTGTTTCAAGGATAGCTCGATCCCGCAGTCCTGCATCTGAGTTTGCGGGCGGTGCGATAAGAAGAGTACCGACCTGATCGGTGGTCAGAAAATGTGGCAGCTTGCGTCCGCTGCGAGGTGTCCGCAAAGGCTTGGCAGGATTCGTTTCGCAGATGCCTTCGCGATTGCAGTACCTGAAGAAACTGCGAAGACACGCGAGTCGTCGGGCAACGGTGGCTCGAGCATACCCGCATTCGTGCAGGTACGAGACGTACGATCGCAGGATTCCGACTTCGATGTGTCGCGGGTCCGGAACCGAGCCTGTCTGTTCCTGCAGGAATTCGATGGTGTGTGACAGGTCATCGGCGTATGACTTAATTGTCAATTCGGACGCATTGCGTTCGATTTTCAGATAGTTCAGAAATGCCTGGATGGCAGCATGCACGGAAAGGCTCCGAATCCGAACTTCA
>JAYUVA010000620.1:0-2522 GCA_043754375.1 Candidatus Kuenenia sp.
TGCTTTGTCAAAGCAAGGATTGCGGGTTGGGTGGCCGGGGCTGGACTGAGCGGAGCGAAGGAAGCCCCGGGGTTTCGGGCTATCGCCCTCCAACCCCGGCCACCCGAAGATTAAGATTTGACAAAGCACTAGTCTGTGTTCAAATCAGAAATTGGGGTAAGCTTCCAGCTTGTCGTTGTCCTTTCATCTTAAGCTGCAAGCTTAAGACACTTCCAGGCGGAAATCTGCTGGAACTCTGTGATGCTGCAAGATAAAATGCCGTTTGCCGCTGGCTTTGGTCGTAGTCACAGAATGAGCGTGGTGCCTGACTGGGGCGGCCTGACTTTCAAGTTTCACAGGATTGGATTCCATGATGCCGCTGTTTCCGCGACAAAGTCGCCTTGTCCGATCCGTATGCTGCTCGCTGACGGCCATGGCAGCGGCGGGTCTGATTGGATTTTCGTCAGAAGCGGTGGCACTGGACGAACCTGCGGCACAGGCCGCGATTGCCGGCGATCTGTTTCAGTTTCCACCTGGAACACCGGATGGCATTCTGGAAGCCGCGATCATTACGCAAAAACTCAATCGTCAGGATGACGCCCGAAAATTCCTCCGCAAACTGCTGGATCAGCAACTTGGCGAGGCTGAATTGCGAGCATTGCGGCAGCGCGCGGGGGCCGGTCCGTTTCTGGCATTGAGTGGTGACAGAAAACTGCAGCCCGAGGCGCGGGAGTTGTTACTGGCCGTCAACGCAGCTTCAAAGCCGCAACCGCTTTCGTCCACGCAGCTGCAGGAATTGATTCAGGCTCTGGCGACGCCAGGCGATGCCGCAACACAAGCGGCCGTGACCCTGGTGGCCAGCGGAAATGGTTCTGCCGCCGCCCTGCTCGCTGCAGATCTCAATACACCCGCCGGCAAAGTCGCTGATCAGCTCCTGAAAACTCATGCGCGAGAGATGAGACACGGATTGATGACGGAACTGAGTCTCGCAAGTCCGACGGGAAGATTTCGGATTGTGCAATTGCTTTCAGGCACCGCAGATCCGAACATTGCACCGGGACTCCTGCGCTGGCAGTTCGATCAGAAGAGTGATGCCGCAACTCGTGAAGCGGCGGCGAACGCGGTTGAAAGATTATCCAGGGGAAGTCTGACGGCGGCAACCGCAGCCGATGCCAGTGAACTGCTGACGCAGCGCGGTGCGGATCTGCTGAAATCAGCCGCCGGGCGATTCACGCTCGTTCGTGAACCAACAGTGATCCAGGAACAAACTGGGCGCGATCGTCGGGCAGAGTTCCTGAGCGATGCGACTCTCTATCTGACCGATGCCGTCGCCCTGGATGCGTCAAACAGCCGTGCATCCAGCTTGCTGTTGGTGGCGAAATCGGCCGTGACGGATTCGTCAATGGCTGCGGCTGCGTCAGTCGCTGTTGGTCAGGCGTTGCCTGATCTGGCAGCAGCTCTCGTCGCCGCACTCGAGATCGATGAAGCGCACGCAGCGATCGAACTGTTGCGTGGAATGAAAATCAGCGATTACACAACGATCACCGCTGAATCACGAGAACCTGTCGAAAGTGTCTTAAAGATCGCAGTGAATTCTCCTGATCCTCGAATTCGGATGCTGGCGTGCGATGTGGCGATCAACGTCGCGCAGACCGACATCAGCTCTCCGGCAGTAAAACGTACGCTCAGCTCTGTTCGTGAAGGAAGTCTGAAACCGGAAGCTGTGGTTGTGGATTCGAACGATCAATCATTGCGTAATCTCGACGTGGCACTTGAGGACGCAGGTTTTTCTGTCGCAGTGAGTCAGACAGGTCAGGATGGATTTGATGCTGCTGTTCGGCAGATGAATTGTGAGCTGATTCTGGTCGATGCAGAATCCGCTGGCTGGCCACTGGCGACGACACTGGCCAATCTTCGATCCGATGTGCGAACGCGCAACGTTCCGATCGTCGTGATCGGCCCCGATCGATTTGCCGCCCGAGTTTCCCGCCTCAGCGAGATCCATCCCGGAATCTGGTTTCTGACTGAGCCTGTCGGGATCGAGACACTGGTGCCCAAGCTCGATTCGCTGTTGCTGCCACCGTACCTGTTATCACCCGAAGATCGCGCCGCCATGAAGCAACTGGCCGGGGATAAGTAAGATGCGTCTTTGTCACATGCAGCAATCGCCGTAGTGCTCTGTCACTCTTGCTTTGATGGATCGGGTGGCCGGGGCTGGACCGAGCGGAGCGAAGGAGGCCCCGGGGTTTCGGGCTAACGCCCTCCAACCCCGGCCACCCATCAATCCTTCAGTGACAAAGCACTGGATTCCCAGGTTTTCACCCGATTTTGATTCGTCTTACTGCATTTCTGGGACGCAGGCGATGCTGCCTGCATCCGCGATTGGCGCTTGCGGCGTGGGTCGCTAGATTGAAGCATTGTTCATTTCGGTCACAAGTCTCAAACAGTATGGCATTTCCATGATTAAGCTCGGTATTAACGGATTTGGACGCATCGGACGGATGGTGTTCCGTGCCGCGATCCAGAACTTTTCAAAAGACATC
>JAYUVA010000621.1:0-8261 GCA_043754375.1 Candidatus Kuenenia sp.
GGTACTCACTCACGACAGCCCCCTCTCGACCCGAGTCGGAGGCTGAAAGCTTACCGCCTGAAAGGCGGTGGGATTAAACCTGGCACGTGGGCACTAAAGGTTCCTGATACCTTTTCTTCTTGCGCGCGTAATCGCGATTCTGCCGCTCAGTCGCACGGGATCCATCCCCTGCGACACGACCACAACGGATGCATTGAAAGTCCCGAACTGCCACGGGAACGTACGGACAGACCATGTCGCGTAAAATACAGCTCCTCGAGCCAGTGTCCCCACGTTCCACGTTCCGGGCGCAAATTCGGCATTGCTTCCGCCGAGATGTTCAAGATAAACCCGCGTCTGCTTGAGCGCTGCAGCCGTCGGGTTCGTGATTTGTGCGACGAGCTCCATGCTGTTGCCGGCGAGGATTGGCTTCGCGGCGGACTTGGCGGGATCGTCACCGGGCTGTATCGCGTAAAGGTCTCTTGCCAGAACGATCAGGCACGGTTTCGGCGAGGATACGACCTGGCTCCTGGGTTCGGCAAACGGAGGATCAGCACAGAGAAGAAGGACGCCTCCCGCATCCTTGCCTCCGCGCCGATCAATCAGGTGGTATGCCGCGACACCCGGTTTCCTCGATGGAGCCGTCGTCACAACGACATGCACATCAACGCTGGTAAAGGGGTCCAGGCTAAGCTTCAACTCCGGTTTTCCACGCTCGGCGCACGGATCACGGGTGATACCGGTGCTGGTGACTTCCAACGAGGTCTTCACACCTTCATGACGAAGCCACGAGAGCTCTCCACGCCTGACAGGCTCCAGCCGCAGTTCAACGGAAGCACGCTGCGCGGCAGGATTGGGAACGTTGACGGCGAAACGGTGGACGGTCATCTTATGGTCCTTACGGATTGATCTCTATGTTGCGTTGGGCGCAGTTCTCGTTTGCGATCGGAAACGGCGGCGGATTCGTCGCCTGCCCGTCCCACGGTCTGGGTATCGTGGCGGATATCTGCTGCGTATAAGCCTGGGCCAGCAGACACCAGTGTTGCTCGGACTGATTCGCCCAGCCGTTCTGATTTGGCACCTGCACCCAACTGAAGCCATTCTGCCGAAGCGCACCAAGCACCGCAGTGCCGATGGGCAGGACTCCCAGATTGGCGGTCGGCAGCGTGCTTGCCTTCACCCGGTCGACACGGACAATGACACCACCGCCTTCGAACGTGCACTCCGGATCATCGACATCCACATTGGTACCGTTTCCCGTATCGATGCTGACGCCGTATGCCTGATGAGAATTCGTGGTGATGGACGGACTTGCCCCGGTGCTGGCTATGCCTGTCAGGGGGACATTGCCCTGCCGAAACTGGCTCAGCGTCGCATTCGACGTGGAAACGAGACTAAAGTTCTGCGGCGGAGCGGATGAAATGAGCCGTTTGGGCGCGAACGCAACAACCGATGCGCATGGGCTGACAAGCGTGGCCCAGTCAACCTGCCCCCCGAAATCCTGAAGCAAACCGTTCCAAAACGGAAATGTCGAATTGGGACAGAGCAATCTGACATCATTGCCGGCACCGCCGCCACCTAATGCAGCGCCGATCACCATCACTGCCCTGGAACCAGCCCAAGCGAAATTCTGCGTCGTCCAATTGGGGGTTGCGCCGCCAAACGTTCCACTGGCAGTCAAGACCATCACGCCTCTCATCAGGGTAATGCCATCGGGGCGGGTCACGTTCTGGAGTGCCACGAGCCCAAGCACATAATCGGGACCGCTGGTCGAGGATACGTACGCGAAGAATCGTCCATCCGAGCTCCATGCCCACGCGCGCCGCTGCGGCGGCGACCATGCGAGCGGCTGGTTGATTCCAGGGCCCACGATCGAGTCTCCCGCTGGTGATGCCGTGAATGTGAAGCCGAATTGAGTTTCTGATGTCTGGCCGTTCGGGTTCGCAAGGAATCCCTGAAAGACGAGAGGAGCAGCCCACGCTCCAGTCTTGGTGCAGTCACATTCACCCAAATCGACGGTGCCGGGATTCTCGACCTTCACGTAGATAAACACGTCAGTGGAATTCACCTGTACTGCCGCAAGTTGCGGACCGGAGGCGGAAGACACAACCGTGTCTCTGGAAGGGACTATCGATGGCGAGACCCAGACAGGGCTTCCGTCCTGAATTCGGAGGATGGCTGACATTCAAGAAGCTCCTTTAGCGATAGAAGGAAAATCAATCCGCCCGTCCTGGGAGTCCGCGCCCCGGGCGCGGCCTGCCGCGAGCTCTGACGCGGCCCCGGGCAGCTTGCCCATACCGGCCTGGGCTTCGGCGGGCGGAGCGGCGCTTTTCGGGCGCTGCGTAACGGGGGTTACGGCAAATCCTGCAGGCGCCGGGCGCGCTAGGTCAAGCCGGTCGGCCGGGATATGCGGGCACAGCAGCTCCAGCCACTCTGCCTCGCTCATCACCTGGAAGTTGCGTTCAAGCCGACGTGCATCCTGGAGCGATAGATCACGGCGCCGGTGGCTGCGTTGTAGGTCATTTTCTCCAAGGACATGGGGGCTCGGAACATGTTGCCGGCGAGTTTCTTTCGCGCCTCGATGTCCTCGGCCGACACTCTCACGACGTTGTGCGCTGAGAAGCCCGCGTGGCGCCAGGCAAACATGCGCTGGCGCAGATCCTCCAAGAGCACCGCGTTCTTCACCAGAAACTTGAGCACCGCGCGCCGAAAGCCCTCGACAAGGAGCGTTCCCGGCACGGGCGCTAGAACGTTCTCCTCGACCCACTCGCCGTAACGTAGCACGCGCTTCTGACGGCAGCTCGGGCAAAAGTAGCGCGTCTTGCAGGAGAACGCGAGCATCCTGGACGAAACGCGCGAACCACCGGCCTGCGGCACCGCAACCCGGTACGCGAATCAAAAGGCGAATCCAGGTCAACGAATCATGCTGTCTTATCTGCATGTTTGCGGCCCACGGTCAACTGAATTGCGACACCTCCCACGATCTGTTTGGTCTTTACGTTTCGCTGTACGAAATGCAGTTTGCTCGGCTTATTTGTCTTCGGCTTATCCGAAACTGCTATTTTTAGACCGACCATATTTTGCGTGAATGCCGGAATATTAACCGACAATTTGGAACGCTCTGCGTCTTCGAATCGGGCCTCGTAAGCATCAGGGAATCTCCGGAACAGTAGTTCGGGATGGTCTGATGTCAATAGCTGTCCCTGGTCGTCAGCGTTTGGCGTCGGTACTTCGGAGCCACATTCGAGCCGGACGACTTTTCGCCTTGATGTTGAGCTTGAGAATTCCGGCTTGAAGCGCTTCACGTCTGCTTTTGAAGCTTTGAAGAACTCTTTCGATCTGTGGATGAGACTGACACTGATGTCTTTAGCCGCTTCCGGCTTCCATATCTCGAGGTCAAACAGCGGGTCGAATCTGAGCCGCCAATTCCGAACGACAATCGGAAGGACAATGAACATGTTCGGTTCAAGATCGACGACCATCAGGTTTTTCTGAGCCAGATTATTGTGCTCCCATACATGCCGCCCGGCGATCGGGCGATCGCTTCTGGTGATGACCGACGCGAGCAGGCATGTATGCGTGCCATTGGGCGGGATAAGCGGTCGCGGCCATTTCGCCTTGACGATCCTCGTATTGCCAGCAGCGAGATCGAAATCGGTCTTGGCTGCGATGCACGGGAGAAAATCGTCCGGGTATTCAAACTGCGTCCCCGCAAAACCCTTTGAATGAAATGTAACGGCAAAATGTGCCGCGTTCCCGCCTGCTTTGTTCCTGACGCGGGCGTGGAACCAATTGTCCTGCCCGAATTCGGGCGGCTGGTGAGCCGTTCCGCCGTCGTCACTATTTCGAATCCAAAGGTCCGGCGAATCCCAGAAAGTTCCGCCCCATTGATCCGCGCCGGGGTCAGCCGGGTCGTCCCGGAGCCAAAGGTCGGGAACCGGCAAAGGATTTCCCAACCCGTAAGCGAACCGGTGAAAGACATCGACGATGTCGGGATTACCGCTTTTGCACAACAGAAACTCTTCGATCATCTGCGTGGACACCGGATTTCCCTTATTTAAGTCGTAAACGTTGCCCATCAGGTTATTAAGTGTGCCGACGCCAATAATCGACGCGATTCCTTTCCAAAAGTTGTTCCCGTCGGTGTAAGAATTTCCAGGCGTGTTGCGCTGCCACGGATCGCGCGAACAGAGAAGGATCGGCGGGTCGGTGAAATCGAAGGGAATCGCGTCGTTCGCACCGTCGTCGTGAAACTTCGTAAATCCTTCATCCCACCAGCCGTCGGCTTGCGATGCCGGCTTTACCCCCCTCGCAAACCAACTGTGAAATGTTTCGTGCAGCAGAGCCGACGTTGAAGTCGTCGTTCCGCCTTCGTACTCCATTCCGCCGCTGCCGTTGAAGAACGCGACGAACCGATTGTCGTGGACATACCCTCCGTAGTCGTTCTCATTGTCGGCGAGGAGCGTCTTGATGTTATTGATCTCGGTGGTGAGATTCGCGATACCGGTCGTCGGCTTCCACGCTTTGATCGTTACGGTCTTGCCCGAGACAGGGAGCATCACGGTATCGGTCTGCTGTATCAAAGTGTCGGTCGCACGGACCTCCAGCATCGGCGACAGTGCCGAGAAGCGGGCAGGAAAGGCGATGCTCCAATGATTCAGAGCGATGTTTGTGACGGCGCCGTTCGTGATCACCGAATGAGCCGCCATTGTGCCCGTGATCTGCAATTCAAGGCTGATGCTGTATTGATCGAAGATAAGATTGGCCGGCAGCCAGGCCTCGGCGTAGCGGGCCTTGTTCAGATCCGATAGCCCGAAGACAAAACGCAATTTCGGGCCGGCCAGCCAGTCGAGTGCCGGTAAATAGCTGCCGCCGAGCTGCGAATTTGGCAGGGCCAGAACATACCGGACCCGCAAGGTATGTACCGAACCCGCAGCCTGAGCCGCTTCGATCACGCGCAGGTTTGTGAACGTGCCGGTGCCAAAATCGTGATGCGCCAACTGAGCGACTGGAAAGACGGCTCCGTCGACCCATGCCTGGGTTACGTTCTGTCTGAGGTCGAAGATCGGATTTCCCGCAGTGGGGCCGACCGTGTAAACAATGGTTGCATCGGCGGTTGCCGTTTGAGCGGCGCCGTCGAAAGTGAAGACCGCGTTTATCGATTCAATATCGATGGGAACGGATAGCAATCCGTCAACGGTCTTAGACGGTGGAGCGAGATAAAAATTCGTACTCATGGAACTACGTCCTCCCTAAAACCCGGCCGATGATCGTTTCGACAACCGGCCGGGTAATTCAGCGACCCCTTTCAATTAGTCACAGCCACAGTCGTTATCCAGTTCGATATCAACGGAGACTTTTTTCACGCAGACCTTCTTGACCTTTTTGCCGCCCAAGATATTCAGGCAATCAAGGAGCTTCTGTGCCGCGTCGTCACAGTCCTTTCCTGGTGGCTGTTTACCGCCTGAGGGTTTCTTCAGATCGGGATCGACGTAGTAGGACATACCGCCTAAAAGGATGCCGTTTGCCAGCAAGCTCAGGTTGATCATCCGGTCGGCTGAGGCTTCAATGTCCGCCTTTGTAAATGCGGAACCCGCCTGGAGCATCAGCTGGACCTTTCGTTTCTCGCCAGCTTTCAGCGGGAATTTGTTATCGGCAATGCCGTCGAACTGCAGTTGCCAGCCCTTATCGGCGAGTACCGCCGGCATCTCCACGCGAAGCTCCATAACGGCGCGTCTGTTCAGGTTGTTACCGGCGATGAAAAACGCTCCGTTGAGAGAGGCGATAAGAGCCTCGGGCCCGGCGCCCGGAAGGACGGTGACGTTGCGTTGGCCGACATTGTTATCGTGCGGGACAAGCCGCCATTCCTGGATCGACTCCGTTCCGGTGAAGTTATCCACATTGCTCGGGTCGCCAGCCACCGATGCGATCATCAGCACGCAGTCATGCCCGTAGGCATTGATGTTCGGCTCCCATTCGAACGGTCCCACGGTAACCTCGGCCGCGCTGTTGGCGGCGATGCTTGTGATCGACAGGCCGCCGATTGGACTCATCTCGACGAAATCCGCCGGCCACGTTAATCCTGCGCCCGGAACCGAGTGATAGGCCCTCACCGTCACGTTGTTCGCCGTCGAAGTTCCGCGATTCTTGACCTTTCCGTACATGTAGTTCGTTTGGCCGTCGATGGCGTTCTGGTGACCAGCCAATGCGCCGACCACGTTGCGGTTCCACATTGACTGATTTTGCCAGTGGGCGTAAATGTACTGGTATTCGCCCGCACGCCCATCGTCGATATAAACGTCAACCGCGGGCGGAGCACCTACCGTTGTCACGAGAGCCGGAGCACCCGCGGGCTGATAGCTGCCCTGCTTTTCAAACGCCCAGCGAATGACCTTGTTGTAGGCACCTCCGGACAGTCCTTCGGAAATCCAGTTTTCGAGATCGGTGGCCTGCATCTTTTCGCACCAGAGCTGAGCTCCTCGTCCTGGAACGTTTGTCATTGTGGCCGGATTCCAGTTGCTCGGATTCGTACCGGAGGTGAGCCCGCCGATTGAGCGGAGAATGAGATATGTCACAACCCGTGACGCAAATTTTCGCCGATTTACATCGTTGGCATCGCCGCCGAGCGATCAATAGATCCTGAAATGACAAGTCGCTAGAATCTCTTCGCTGCCGTAGCCGCCGTCATCATTGGCGCCTCCGCCCCAGGCCCATGTGTTGACCGGGCGATCAAATCGCCTGTGCAAAGATGGACGAAACGGAGCATAGCGGAACCGTTCGGGCAAAGCGCGGAGAACGGACTCAGGATCCATCTGCAGGGCCGCCAGGCCGTCGCCGGCGCTGTGGGCGAAACCAAAGGTTCCGCCGCCAACGTGATCGCCAAGAGTGCCGTGTCCGCCCATTTCGTGCCAGTGGACCCACGGGTCAACTGCCCTGCACAGCGGTTCCGCCGTATTTGTCGTATCGCAAAGGGCATAGCACATATGCGCGGTACCGCCGGTGCCGTTCGGAACCCAATGTGCGTTGATTGTAGTTCCCAACGCGCGGTGATCGACAGGAATCGGGAATGTCGTCCCGTTAAAATACATCGCGATCGGGAACCCAAGGCTTTCGATCGTTTTAAATAGCTCCGTCTGGTGATAATAAGCATTGACGGCTCCAAAATCATTTGTGCGGGATCCGTAATCGAAGTCTGTGCCGGTCGGCTGGGTTGGAGGAGCAATGTCCGGATCGGCATCGGCATCAGTGATCTCCTGAATGTCTACGTAGGTTCCCCTTAAATTTTGGGTTCCCATAACCGGAGCAACAAGATTTGTTAAGAGTTCATCATCACGCTGCATATTCAGGTCGGCCATGCTGTCATCGGAAGTGATGGTAAGATTACCGGTCTTTACCATCGGATCACGTCTGAAGACGAGACCGTTCACGCCGCACGTCATGCACTCTATATACAGGATTGAGCCCGTTTCCAGTTCGACAAGAATCAGCCACGTCAGGCCGTTGAATCCCGCTACGTCGGAAGTGAAAATAACCTCCGCGACGAGATACGCCCGCCCGATCCTGATCTTGTCAGAGACCGGAGGAAGGGTTGGGATCAATATCGACTGCTCCTCTTCAGAAACCTCGCCCGTTTTCTTATCATCCTGAGGCGACGTGTTGCCCGCATATCGGAGCTTCGGATCGTATTTGTAGATAAAAAACTTGCCGCTCAGTAGACGTGTTCTGTCACTGCGGGACGCTTTTCCTCCTCGGGTCTTGGCGGCTACTTTCGACGCTGATACGTTAATCGCATTTCGCACGAATTCCACCGTCTCGTCATCACCTTCCGCCTCATCGAGACCGGCATTTACGGCCGCCGTCCGTGCGGCTGTCTGTTTGAATATCGCCTTGTAACGGTCGATGAGTTTCTGATCAGGGAGGCTACCCTTGAGATTTTCTTCGCTGTTATTCGTCGAACCCAGAACCCGATTGGGATTCTGCTTTATATCGACGGACAAGCCTCTCCGCCAAACGGGCGTGTTTAGGTAGGTCTGGTAATAACCGACCGTGGTCGAATCGAACATGTGCTTCTCTTCGTCCAGTTGATATTCCACGCCTTGTTCACGCGGATCGTAAAACGACACCTTTTTGCTTAAATTTTGTAGCTGCTCATTTGGGATTTGCAGCGTTTCGGCCCATTCGTTCATCTGAATCCGTGAAAAACCCAGTCAAATTTGACAATTCTCCATTGAAATCAAGCACTTAACCCCCATGTAGAGTCAACCCTGAAGGTGAGCTTTGCA